>SLSL01000260.1 GCA_007130465.1 Halanaerobiaceae bacterium
AGATTTGAGATTATCAAAGTTACTCACTGGTCAATGACAGAAATGCAGCAGGCTTTTGACTTCTCCTGTGAGGATTTTGTGTTTTTTGGAGGATATCCCGGAGCCGCTCTTCTAAAAGATGATGAAAAGAGAAAGATTTTTGGTAGCAAGATAAGTTTAAAACAGGCTGCAATGATGAAATCTCTAGACTTAGATAAGCTGGTTCAGTTATTAATAACTGAACTTGAAAACTCAGATGGGGCAAAAGATATTGATAATGGGAAAAAAGCCTTAAAAATAACAGGTCTACTCCCATGTCCAGTAAAAATGCCTTTAATGGAAGGTCTGGATCAATTAGAAAATGAAATTAGTTCACCTATCGAAAGGGAACTTAAATCAGCCTCACAGGGCTTGGATTGGTTAAAAGAAAGTATTGAGGATAAGCCACCTGCAGAAAAACTTTCTGATCTCTATATTTCTGCCGGTTTCGATCTCTTCTTTGATAGAGACTTAATGGATCATTACAGACGGAAAGATGTCTTTAAAGATACTACCGGACTTAAAAACTTAAATAATGACTTTGTCAGAAATGATATCGATCTTTTTGATCCTGAGGGCGATTATTCGGTTATAGGTGTTGTTCCAGCTGTATTCTTAGTCAACCAGGAAGAACTAGCTGGACGGGAAGCTCCTAAAACCTGGGCAGATCTCTTAAAACCAGAATTTGAAAATAGCATAAGTCTACCTGTTAGTGATTTTGATCTATTCAATGCCATTTTAATTAATATTTATAAAAAGTATGGAGCAGATGGTGTCGAAAAACTTGGCCGTTCAATGCAGAAATCCTTACATCCTTCAGAAATGGTTAAAGAAGGTGGCCGGAAAAAGCAGGGCGAACCAGCAGTGACAATCATGCCATACTTCTTTACAAGAATGGCAAAAAGATTCCCCCATATGGAATTTGTCTGGCCAGAAGATGGAGCAATTATTAGCCCTATCTTTATGCTAATAAAAGAGACTTCTTTACCAGAATTACAACCAGTAGTTGACTTCTTTGCATCTAAAAAAGTTGGATCAATCCTCTCAGAGCAGGGCTTATTCCCATCTGTAAGGGATGATATTGATAATAACCTGCCTGCAGATAGTAAGTTTATGTGGCCAGGCTGGGACTTCTTACGGGAAAACAATCCAGGAGAATTGATAGATGAATTAACGATTAAATTTAATAAGACAGCAAAGGAGGCAATTTAATATGAATCTAGTAACATTTTCAGGCCCTCCTTCTTCAGGAAAGACAGCTGTTATCTTAAAAACTATCAATGCTCTCAAAGAACGGAATATAAATGTTGGAGTTGTAAAATTTGATTGTCTCTATACAGATGATGATGAATTATATGCAAAAGAAGGAATCCCGGTAAAAAAAGGTCTCTCAGGTTCTTTATGCCCGGACCATTATTTTGTTAGCAATATAGAAGAGGTTGTCCAGTGGGGTCGCAAAGAAGGCTTAGATATGTTAATTACAGAAAGTGCCGGTTTATGTAATAGATGTTCACCATATATTAACGAAATAAAAGCAATCTGTGTAATTGATAATTTAAGTGGAATCAATACCCCCCGTAAAATAGGGCCAATGCTTAAAAGGGCCGATATGGTTGTAATTACTAAAGGTGATATAGTATCCCAGGCAGAAAGAGAAGTCTTTGCCTCTAGAGTCAGTGATGTTAACCCTTCAGCCTTAGTAATGCATGTTAATGGCCTGACCGGTCAGGGAGCTTATGAATTCTCAACATTTCTATATGATGAAGAAGAGGATATTGAAACTGTAACCGGTCGCAAACTGAGATTCTCAATGCCATCAGCAATGTGCTCATACTGTCTTGGAGAAACAAGAATTGGCGATGAACATCAATTAGGAAATGTTAAAAAAATAGATTTAGGTGATGACAATGATTAAGAAAAACTATATAAAAAATATCTCAGTAAAGAATTTAATAAATAAATATCCCTTCATTGAAACATATCTAGAAGAACAGGACTTACCAGTTAAGGATAAAAATAAAACTTTAACAGAAATATATCGGAACCTCCCTATTGAAGAAAGAGAAGAATTAATCTATGATCTGGATAGTTTTGTCGACCAGCTAATTGCCTATATTAAGAATATGGAAGAATTTTTAGGAACAACAGAGGATAGAGTTACATCATTAACATTACTTCCAGGCTTGAATAAGGAGGAGAAGGAAGAAAATTTTGATATGATTACAATAGAAGCCGGTGAAATTGTCTCCATTGTTGGTCCCACTGGTTCCGGTAAAAGTAGATTGCTGGCAGATATAGAATGGACTGCCCAGGGCGATACCCCAACTTCCCGTCATACCCTGATAGACGGTCAGGTACCTGATAAAAAATGGAGGTTATCTGGAAATAAAAAACTTGTAGCCCAGTTATCCCAGAATATGAATTTTGTTATGGACCTTTCAGTAAAAGATTTTATCCGTCTCCATGGCGAAAGCAGATTGGTTAAAAACCTTGATGAAATAGTAGAAAGAATTATTCAAGAGGCTAATGAATTAGCCGGGGAGAAGTTTCCAGCAGATGCCCAGATTACAAGCTTGAGTGGCGGCCAGTCCAGAGCATTAATGATAGCTGATACAGCAATTTTAAGCTCATCTCCAATTGTCTTAATAGATGAAATAGAAAATGCCGGTATCGATAGAGAAAAAGCGCTGGATCTATTAGTAGGGGAAGATAAGATAGTCTTAATGGCGACCCATGATCCAATTCTTGCCCTAATGGCTGATAAAAGAATTATTATCAATAATGGCGGAATTGTAGAGCAGATTGAAACAACCAGTGAAGAAAAGAAATTACTAAAAGAATTGAAAGTTATCGATAGTAAACTAAATAATTATAGGGAAAACCTTCGCTATGGTAAGAAACTCGAAAGATTTTCTGACTCAGATAAAAAAGCACTTATATGTTAATCAAAAAGCCCTGTGGCTAAAACCACAGGGTTATTTTTATCTCAGATTAATTTACTGATAAAACTAATTAGAAGTAGAGCAATATACCTTTCCTCCAATATTAACCCA
>SLSL01000045.1 GCA_007130465.1 Halanaerobiaceae bacterium
AAAGTATCTTAAAAATTAATTGAAAAATAATTTAAAATTAATTTTTTTTAATATTAATATTAAGATATCGTAGTTATTATTAAATTATGATTAAAATAATACCAGGATCACAGATAGATTATTAATTAGAGGCTGGAGGCGCAAAGATAACCTGATAATAGAACCAGGTCTGGGTTGGTACTGGGTTGGTACTGGGTTGGTACTGGGGAGATATAATATTAGAGTAGTGTTGGCGTAGAGTTGATGTAGGGTTGGTAGATGGTTGGTGCATTGGTGCAGGATTGGTAGCGGTAGATCCCCTGGCTTGCTGGCGTTCCAGGGCTAATCCGGGGAACTGGGGGTTGTATTATTTAATTCTATCAGAGTTAGGAGAAACTTTATACAGGAAGGTGGTGCATTGAATGAAATTTTAATCGACAAATTGAAAAAAGCCAGAATTTCGGCATCATTGACTGCTCTGGCCAATTTGTAAAGGAAGTTAACTATTTTGGCCACAGATAAACATCATCAAGTTTTTTACTTCATTTTTAAACTATGATCTTTTACCTCTATCAATTTGCCTTTCTCAAATTTTAATTCTTTTACATTTTCATAGGTGTAGGGCTGCTGAAAGCCCATATGAACATAATATTCTCCTAGGAAATCATCGCCAATAATTAAGTCTCCGGTATAATTTATTGGTAGTCCATTCATTTACAATCGCCAAAACAGTATAATCTGTCTCTAAATATTTAATTTATTCAGGACCCTGAGCAGTCATATTAACCTCCTTTATAAATAGCGAGCTGTGATATATTTAATATATTCTGGATGATCTTCTCTGAATTTTTGAGCCAGTCTTACAATCAGTGCCTGATAGCTTAAGGAATGGAACATAATATCATCATTTACTGCTATTTCTTTGAATTCTTCGATTTCTTTGTTGTGAATATAGCTGGAAATGCCTGGAGTATCGTAATATAGATAGAGGAGTCTGAATTTGCTTTTGTCAGTCTGATTTTTAAGTCCTAGAATATGCTTGATTAACTGGGCTGCATGAAGATAGTCGAATTTTAAATCATTGGGACTGATTTTAAGAGCTAAATCATGGATAGCTGGGATATCAGACCAGATATCCAAATCCAGATATTTTTCTTTAATTCCTAAGGTGTTATTGTATTTAGTAAATGGCTCTGAAAATTTACTTTCGATGGCATAATGGGTTATATCATCTCTGGCTTCATTTTTAATTACTATGTCAATATTTGGAGCAATGTTGAAGCTTTTATCTATTGCAAATTTTCTTTCGAATTCCAGGCTACCCTTAATTTCTCTTCTGCTGCTGCAGAGGTCACATTCAGTTAATAATTCTGCTAGCATATTTTTATCCTGCCAGTATTGAAATATATTAACTGCCAGGGCTGCTGAGGAATGGAGAGCCTGGATTTTAGCTACTTTTCCTGATAATTCTCCGCCATCACCGGCTGCAAATGCTTCTTTTACTCCAGGTTTGAGTTCTAGAAAGAAGTTATCATTTAAGTTACTGACATATGCCTTCCTGCCCTGATCAACTTTGCTGCCAATCAGATCGAGTCCATTATTTTGTGCCCACTGGATCTGTTTGGCTAAAATATAATCTCTTGGATCCATTTTTTCCCTCCTAAAATTTTGCTAATTATTAATATATAATATCATTTCAAGTAGACAGTTAATGTCTGGTTAAAATATCAACTCTCTTATTGTACTAATTATCTAACTACAAACTTTGTATAAAGTATTAATAAAAGAGTTAATCCAAAGACTGTGGCGAATCCGGCCATTAGAAATGCAGGAGTGAAAGATCCTGTGAAGTCCAGAAGCCAGGAACCTATTAAGCTGGTTATAGCTCCCAGGCCAAATGCACTAAAGACCAGGCCATAATTCATTCCCAAATGCTTGACTCCTGAAATCTTTGCCACAACTACAGGAAATAGGGCAAAGGTGGTTGCGTAGCCCAGGCCAAGTAGGAATGAACAGATAAAAAGCAACAGATAGTTTGTCGCTACCCAGGGGAACATAATAAATACTGAACTCTGAATAATATAGATAGCAATCATCACTCGGATTGAACCAAAGCGATCGGCCATCCAGCCCATAACAGGACGCCCCATTCCATTTGCCAGGGCGTAAAAAGAAACTGCCAGAGCTGCAAAAGCAGGGGCCAGCTGAAGTTCTATTTCACCATATGCAGTTAAAAGACCAATGGCAGTTAGACCTCCTCCAATTACTGCAGCAAGTGCCAACCAGAGCATATAAAATCTTCCAGTTTTTATAAATTCCCGGGGCGGTACCTCTTCGATAACCTTTAACTCCTCTTTAACATTAAATTTAGAGTCAGTACTTATAGGAGGAAGCCATCCCTTAGGAGGGTTTCTGATAAGTTTTGCTCCTATTAAAGAAACTATAGTTATAAAGATTCCCAGAGCAAACAGGGTTCCATCGACTCCCCAAATATCAATCATTCCTTTTTTCAGGGGAGCAAAAATAACAGCTGCCAGCCCAAAACCCATAACTGCCAGGGAAACTGCAAATCCTGGACGGTCGGCAAACCACTTTCGGGCTGTTGGAGCTATGGTAGAATAGGTAAGACCACAGGCTATTCCCACACCAATTCCATAAGTCAGCGTCAACCAGAGAGGAAAGGGGAAATATCTCATAAGTGCTGCCAGGCTGTAACCTACAAGGAACATTACAGAACCTAGAGTTGCTATAATTTTGGGACCATACTTATCCTGGAGCCATCCTGCTGGAATCATAGTTATAGAAAATACTATGATCATTACAGTAAATGGCAGATTAGCTTGAGCAGTTGTCCATCCCCAGTTTTCTGCCAGTGGAAGCACAAATGAACCCCAGGCATAACTCATGCCCCCCATTAATGAAAGGAGAAATCCTCCTAATAAAACAAACCAGCGAATACGGGAGAGTTCTTCTTGTTCAATATTCTTTTTCATGATATTCCTCCTAGTTGCCTGCTTACAGATAACTTCTTCTTAAATTAGATAAGTTAATTTTATCAGCCCCATTGGGTATTAAATAAATTTTATATTAGCGTGCTTTTACAATAAATTTTATAGCTGTTCTCTCTTCTCCATCAATCTCAAGATCTTCAAATGCTGGAATACAGACTAAATCTACACCTGATGGAGCCACAAACCCTCTGGCTATTGCCACTGCCTTTACTGCCTGATTAACCGCTCCTGCACCTATTGCCTGTAACTCTGCTGCACCACCGTTCTCTTTTATAGCACCGGCTAGAGCTCCTGCTACAGAATTAGGACTGGATTTTGCTGCTACTCTTAATACATCCATATTGCAAAAATACCTCCTTTGTAACTTAAGTTGGGGCTGATATTAGTATAATTGTCTATATTTCAATAAATTCCTGCAACATTTTTAATTTGTAGGTCTAAAACCAGAATAATTTTTAATTTAGATATCTATAATCTTAAGGAAAACATATTATAGATTTTTAAATATTTACCTTAAATACTTTGTGAAATTTGCTCAAAGATACCGTCGGGTAACCGTCGGGTAAGGAGGTGGTGGTTTACCAGCGGTGATGTACACTGTCTCTTAAATATTTGTCATAAATTCTATCGACTTCAACCATGACTTTATCGGACAGATCATCAGCTTCTGAGGCTGCAGCATTATCTTCGACCTGCCAGGGCTTTTTGCCGCCAGGAATAACGCAGCTAACTGCCTCATTCATCAATATCCATTTAAGGGCAAATTGGGCCATTGTTAATCCGTCTGGCTTTATTTCTTTTAATTCTTCGACTGCTTTTAAGCCTTTTTCATAATCGACACCTGAGAAGGTCTCGCCTTTATCAAAAGCCTGGCCATCTCTATTGAAATTACGATGATCATCTTCAGCAAAGGATGAGTTTTTGGTGAATTTACCAGTTAAAAGTCCACTGGCCAGAGGTACCCGACAGATGATACCTACATTATTTTTCTTCGCCTTTGCAAAGAATTCATCAGCTGGTTTATGCCTGAACATATTATAAATTATCTGGATAGTGGCCAGATTCTCATAATCCAGGGCTTTTAGAGCCTGATCAACTTTTTCTACACTGACACCAAAATTTGCAATCATGCCTTCATTGACCATTTCATTTAAAGCTTTAAAGACAGTCTCGTCATTATAGACTTCATCTGGAGGACAATGGAGCTGCAATAAATCAAGCTTATCAACATTTAAATTATTTAGACTCCTGCTAACGAATTTTCTCAAATTCTCTCTATTATAGCCCTCAGCCTTATGGGGATCAAGTCTCCTCCCGGCTTTAGTGGCTACATAGATATCCTTATCTGTTTCAGCTTTAATCTCTCCGATTAGTTTCTCACTGTGACCGTCGCCATAAACATCTGCTGTATCAAAGAAGTTGATTCCATTTTTCAGTGCTGTTCTTAAAGCTTCTTTGCTTTCTCCATCTTTGACTGGACCCCAGGAACCTCCGATAGCCCAGCCTCCATATGAAACTTCGGAAACCTTAAAACCTGTCTTGCCAAGCATTCTATATTTCATTTGTTATCACTCCTCGTATAATATGATTAGTGATTATTAAAAATCATCACTAGTTAAACACAAATTTAATATTTTAATAAAGGTAAGATTTAGTTGATTAAGATAGGAATAGAAAAAATCTAAGAACTGCTATCCTGGGATGTACTCTCCAGCAGGAACGCCCGGGCTGGAGCTCCTTCGACGCCTGCTATTTTCAGGGGAGCAAGTATTAATGTATAATCGCCGGCTTCTATCTCGTGGAGGCGGAGACCTTCTATGATTATTATCCCTGCCCTTAACAGTTGCTTATGGGTGGGATGACCTGGCTGGGCCCGTTCGATGCCCAGGCCATCGATTCCTACTCCAATTGGGTTGGTGGCAGTCAATCTCTCGGCTCCGCTTTCAGCCAGATAGATGAACTCTTCTGGATAATCCTTCAGGTAATCTGGCTGGGAGTTTTTGGTTTTCAGTAAATAGTAATGATCTGGTTTGAGCTCAAAATCTTTTAGATCGTCAGCAGTAATTTTATCTTCGACCTCTGTTAGATCAAATACCTGGCAGGGAGCGATCAACTGCTTGCCCTCCAGATAGGAAATATCTGAGCCTCCTGCCAGCATATGCAGGGGAGCATCAAGATGGGTTCCAGTATGGAGGTTTAGGGACAATTCGGTTTCATAGGCTGAACTATCTTCATGGTTGGCTACATTTGTAAATTGTGGTTTCTTCTCTTCTCTGCCTTTATAGACTGGCATCTCTGGACTGATTAACATTGAAATATCATGTACTTGCATCGAATTCCTCCTCATCCCACCAGCGACGGCCATCTCGGGTTAATAATTCTTGAGCTGAAACTGGACCATTGCTGCCAGGAGTATATTTTTCTGGTTCTAGTCTGTTCGCTTCAATATAATTTCTTAAAATATCGATATAAAGCCAGGAATGCTGAACACTTTCCCAGTGGGTAAAGAGACTCTGTTCACCTTTAAATAGGGCTACCAGCAGTTCCTCATAAGCTTCTGGTGTGTTCTGGAGATCTGGAGCCTGCTGACAGAAATCCATTAAGACAGGGGTAATCCTGTCCTGGCTGCCTGGTTCTTTGGCATTAAACTGCAGGGATACACCTTCTTCTGGCTGTATCTTAATAATAAGCAGGTTGGCCTCTGGGGCTTTATCCTGGTTTAATCCAGGATGAAAGTCGGCTTTAAACTGGACAAAAATCTTGACATTTTTCTCCTTAAGCCGCTTGCCAGTTTTAAGATAGATAGGGACTCCACCCCAGCGGAGATTGTTAATCTTAAGCTTGACTGCTGCAAAGGTTTCAGTCATTGAATTACTGCTAATATTCTTTTCTTCCTGATAGCCAGGAACTGACTTTTTATCGATGGTACCGCTTTTATACTGGCCAATAACCAGGTTTTTCTTAATATTAACCAGGGATGGGCTTTGGGCCAGGGTTTTAAGTAGCTTAATTTTCTCCTGGCGGATCGACTCAGTGGACATATCAGCTGGCGACTCCATGGTAACCAGGGCCAGCATCTGGAGCAGGTGGCTCTGGACCATGTCTCTGAGAGCTCCGGCCTTATCGTAATATTTACCTCGGTTTTTAATGCCTTTTTTCTCAGTCGATACAATCTGGATGTTGTCGATATAATGTTTGTTCCAGATTGGCTCAAAGAACATATTGGCAAATCGCATGATCAGGATATTTTGAATCATCTCTTTGCCGAGATAGTGATCGATCCGATAAACATTTTCTTCTGGAAAGACTTTGCAGATCTGAAAGTTGAATTTCCTGGCCGACTCCAGGCTATAGCCGAAAGGTTTTTCTATGACCAGACGGGGCCAGCCTGCCTCTTTAGATTTGCTCAATCGATGTTCCTTTAGTTTATTTGTAATTATCGGGAAGAAGTCAGGAGATGTTGCAAGATAATAGATGCAGTGCTGACCTGCCTGATTGTCCTCCTGATTATTAAGATACTTATAAAGCTTATTATATCCAGTATCCTCAGTAAAGTCCATCTCCATGTAATCTAGATAGCTTTTAAATTCATCCCAGCTCTGCTGGTCATATATCTCAGGATTTTCCTGCTGAAGTGAATCTGCCAGGCTTTGAAGATAGGCTTCCAGACTGGAAAAACTACGGGCTAGCCCCAGGACGGATAACTGTTCTGGCAGGGAATCTCGCTTATATAATTTGTAAAGACCTGGTATTAATTTAGTTCGGCTAAGATCTCCGGTGCCTCCGAAGATTACCAGCTGAAGCTTTTCTGGCATAGTTTTATTTTTCAAATTATTTCCACCTCCTACTTGTCTCCGATCTCTGATTAAATATTGTGAATATCCTGCCATTCTGTATGAAAGCTGCCGTCTTTATCCCGGCGCTGATAGGTATGGGCTCCAAAATAATCCCGCTGGGCCTGGATTAAATTTGCCGGCAGTTCTTTACTTCTTAACATGTCAAAGTAATCCAGAGCTGAACTTAAAGCTGGAATAGGTAGACCCAGGGTTTTTACTGTAGAAACAACATCCCGGAGTGCCTGGACATGTTTGGTAAAATCAGCCTGAAATTCATCGGCAGAGATCAGGTGGACAAAGTCTTCATTTAAATATGCATTGCGAATAGGCTGGAGCAGGTTGGAGCGGATGATACAGCCATCTTCCCAGATTCTGGCCACTTCAGCTAGTTCCAGGTTGTAATCATACTGAGAGGATGCTGCCTCCAGCAGGCTCATCCCCTCACTATAGGCGATAATAGTGCCTAAATAGAGTGCTTTTTCAAGTTTTACCAGGAAACCCGACTGATCAACCTCGGCCCTGTCAAAACCTCCTAAACGGCTATTTATCTTCTCCCTCTGGTCCTTAAAGGATGATATAGAACGGGAATTAACTGCGGCAGTAATTGTTGGAACAGGCCAGCCCAGATTCAGAGCTTCCTCGGCACTCCATTTGCCTGTCCCCTTCTGCTTAGCGGTATCCAGAATAACATCGATCAAAGCCTCCCCGGTCTCAGGATCTTCTTTCTCCAGAATTTCTGCTGTTATCTCAAGCAGATAAGAGTTTTGAGTTTGGTTCCAGCTCTGGAATAATTCGGCCATAACTGCTGGCTTTAAACCAAGGGCTTTGCGCATAATATCATATATTTCTGCAGTTAAGGCCATCACCCCATATTCAATACCATTATGAACCATCTTCACATAATGGCCGGCTGAACGAGGGCCAAGATAGGCTACACAGGGGCCATTTTCAGTCTGAGCTGCAATGGCAGTGAAAATATCTTCAACCTGGGTATACACCTTTTCTTCCCCACCAGGCATTAGAGACGGGCCATGAAGGGCTCCATATTCTCCACCGCTGATCCCGGTGCCTAGAAAATGGATGGCCTTTTCCTGGAGTTCTGAGAAACGACGATCTGTATCTTCAAAATGAGAGTTGCCGCCGTCTATGATGATATCACCTTCATCCAGATAGGGGAGCAGGCTTTCTATGACCATATCTACCGGCTGGCCGGCCTTTACCATCAAAATTATTTTCCTAGGGCTAGATAATGTTTTAACCAGCTCTTCCAGGCTAAAGCAGCCTTTAATATTCTTATCCTCAGCCCGCTGACTGATAAAGCTTGTGGTTTTATCTGAACTGCGGTTGTAAGCAGCAACGCTGAAACCTTTATCTTCTATATTCAGAGCCAGGTTCTGACCCATTACAGCTAAGCCTATAAGTCCAATATCATATTTTTTTGTCATATCTATCTCCACCTTTCTTTATTAATTTTATATTTCTAATTCTGAATACATTTCAGGAAGATCCCAGCTTGTTAGAATATCCAGTAACTTTTCAGATTTCTTGCCGCTATCAGTAATAAATATTGCTTCTAATTTCTTTCCTTTTTTCTGAGATTCTTCAAATTTATCAATTACATCAACTATTAATGCCTCTTTTGAAATAAATTCAAAAACACTGCTTTCTTCTTCATAATCAAGAACATCCTTTACTAAAGCCTGTTCAAATATAATTTGTGCTCTATCTTTATCAGCAAGGCTTCCAATCCAGCGAGATATTGCATTATTAGTTATTAGATCTAAAAACTGGTTGTCATTATTTACTACAGGAATCTGGGAATATGATCTTTCTTTCATAAATTTAATTACTTTTATTATTGGCTGCTGATTACTAACTGTTTCAACTTTTGAATTGAATAAAGGATATACTTTAGGCGGATTAATTACTTTGTCTCTAATGTTTTTAATCTTCTCCAGAGAAAATTCATTTGGTATTGCATAATAATTGTTGTTATGGACAAGTAAATTTCTAATATCCTTTAGGTGCATTAATTCACCAGCATACTGGCGGATAATTTTATCGCTATCCTGATATTTACCAATTAACCGAGTAAAACCTATATTTGAGTTATCATCTTTATTATTAAGATATTTCTCTATTTCATTAAAATATTCTAAGAAATCATCTGCCTTCTGGTGATTTTCGGTCATGTTTATTCTCCTTTTTATTTATTATATAATTTATTGTTTTCTATGGCTAATATATTAATGCTTGTATAATAATTAGATATTATAATTATAATCTCCTGCAGGTATTAAATAAAAAATTAGTAAATAAAAAATTAGACTGAGTTATTAATCTTACACTCAGCCTAATCTGCCTGGATTTTAAAATCTTGAATTTAATTATTCCATAATTTCAATAAATTTCTCTGCTAAAACTGGATCAAATTGAGTTCCAGCACAATTTTTTATTTCTTCTAGAGCTTCTGACTTGCTAATTGGATCACTATAACTTCTTTTATTTGTCATTACATCATAAGCATCTATAATTGTTATTATCCGGGATAAAAGGGGTATTTCATCTCCTATTAAACCTTGAGGATAGCCGTCGCCATCCCAGCGCTCATGATGAAATAGTATATCTACAGCTATTATAGAAAGTTCTGCAATTGAAGAAGTTATTTTGTAGCCCTTCTCTGAATGCTGCTTTATTATCTCCCATTCCTCTTTATTTAAGTTGCCTGGTTTAGTTAATATATCATCTGAGATTGTAGCTTTGCCTATATCATGCATGGAAGCTAATAATGATAACCTGTTAAGCTCAGAATTACTTAAACTTAATTTCTCTCCAAACCCAAGGGCTAATTTAGTCATTCTTATTGCATGTTCCTTTGTTTCATCACTCTTTGCACTTAAAGTATCTAATAATGCCTGAACAATATTGTTTTTACTACTTTTTCTTTCTGAAAGTTTATTCTGATACATATTATTATCTGCTTTTTTAAAAATTTCTTTTAAATCTTGATCTGGATCTACTTTTGTGGCTGAACCTAGAGCAAAAGATATAGGTATCTCTTCTTTATTATTTAATTGCTTTGCTTTATTTTTTATTCTTTGTATAATATTTCTTACGCTTTTAATGTCAGTCTCAGGCAATAGTATGGCAAATTCATCTCCACCATGACGGGCAATAATATCTTCTTTTCTTAATACTTCTTCTAAAATTTCGGCTGTTCTTATCAGTGCTTCATCTCCCTTATCATGACCATAGCTATCATTGATAAGTTTAAGGCCATTTAAGTCAGCAACTATAATACTTATCGGCAGATTTCTTTTAGTATCTAATCTATCCATTTCTTCTTCAAAGAATCTCCTATTGTATAGATTAGTTAAACTATCATGAAATGACTTATATTCTAACTCTTCCTGATAATATTGTGTTTCTAAGGCTGCTTTAGTGTGGGATATTAGTATCTCTGCTAATTCTAAATCCTGTTGATTAAAGGCATATTTATCATTGGATATTGCCAGGAAAACTCCAATCTCCTGGATTGGTATGACTATACCGGATTTATAATTACTATTTAATGGTTTTGCATCAGGCTCTAACTCTATATCTGGATTTATATAGCTTTCATTATTTTTAAAGGCTTTACCTATGATTCCATAATCTATTGGCACTGAATCAGGCAGCTTTTCCAGGTCTATTTTACCAGAAGCTGCTGCTGGAATAAATCTATTATCTTTAGCCAGGGCAATAACACTTAAGTCAAAATTCAATATCTCTTTAGCTGCTTCAATTGTTTTTTTACAAATACCATCTTCTTTATTAAGTTTTTGAAATTCAATAGCTATCTTATTAAGTTCTTTGATCATTCTCTCATGCTCTTTCTGTTTTGAAATGTCGATATTAATCCCTAAAACCTTCAATGGCTTACCATCATCTGTACGTGAAATTAATTTGCCCTGGCCTAAAATCCAGACCCAGTGGCCGTCTTTATGTTTAAGTCTTTTTTCACATTTATAATAATCTATTTCTCCATTTAAATGTTTTTGAAAGAGTTTATCAGATTTTTTAAGATCATCTGGATGAACTAAAGCATCCCATGTTTCAATATTTTCTGGATTAAGTTCTTCTAATTTATAACCAATCATCTCTGCCCATTTTTCATTATAGGTAGTTTCTCCTGTCTGGATATTATATTCCCAGGTCCCAACATTAGTACCTTCAATAATTAAATCTAGTTTATCTTTTTGTTCTTTAATTTCTAATTCTTTATTTTTTTGCTCAGTAATATCATAAAATATTGTTGTGAAATAACCTTTCTTTTGACTGAAAACATTAACAGCATACCACCTATCTAATGGTTTAGAATATTGCTCAAAACTTTTATTATTTTTAGTTAGAGCAACTTCACCAAAAACTTTAATCCAATTTTCATAGTCAACCCCCTCTAAAACATCAGTCACTTTTTTACCTATAATTTCATCTACTTCTAAACTGGTCATTTCTTCAAAGCTATTATTGACCTTAAGAAAGATATAGTCTATTGGCGTCCCTTTTTCATTACAGATTATTTTATGGCGGGCAAAAGCTAAAGGCATATTTTCGATAAGGTTATTGAGCCTATTTTCTTCTTTTGTTTTAAAATAACTTATAAAATAGGTTATACCGGCAACTGAAATATAGGTGAATAAATAGGTTGTTTCAATAAAATCTGGATCTTCAATTAATAGTATTGTAATTGCTACTAAAAAAGCTAAAAAAATATTTAGGTAAAGTTTTAATTTATTTCTGCTAAAAAACAAGTTGGCAACAGCTATTACTACGATCAAACTTATAGCCAGATCAAATTGATAATTTGAGATATAATTTAAATAGACTAGTTGCAATATAGCCAGATATACAACAAACAAAGTTATTTTTTCTAATTTGCGCTGAACCCAATTGTTAAAATATGATAGGAAAAATAATATTAAAAACATAGAGGCACCTAAAAGCCTGTGGTTTAGTGGCATCGGATCATCTATACCAGATATATAGTAATAAAA
>SLSL01000286.1 GCA_007130465.1 Halanaerobiaceae bacterium
AGGAAGGGCTAAAAGCTAATACTAAATTATTAATTAATCTTTAATCTTGAGGTAGTAAAACTCTATCAATAACATGGATAACTCCATTAAGGGTTTGAATATCAGTTATAATTACCTCCGATAAAGAATTAATAAATACTTTTTCATTATCAATTGAGATTAAAATATCTTCTCCTGATAAAGTTTCCACATCTTCACCATCCAGGCCTAATACATCTTCTGCCATAACCTGTCCTGAGACAACGTGGTAGAGTAGTATACTACCTAGATTTTCTAATTCAAGTAAAGCTTCTTTACTACCAAGATCTGTAATTAAATTTCCGAAGGCTTGATCGTTAGGGGCAAAAACCGTAAATAAACCCGGGCCTTTTAAGGCATCTACTAACTCTGCCTCAACAACAGCATCAACCAGAATATTGAAATCGTCAGCATCTATAGCTGTTTCTACTATATCATTTGGCCATAGAACTCCATCAATTACATGGATTACTCCATTACTTGCTTCCACATCAGGTGTGATAACTTCAATGTCTTCATTTAAGAAGACACCTTCATTGATCGATATTTCTATCTGCTGAGGGTTTAATAGAGTATCTGCCTTCATACCATCAGAAAGATCAGTTGACATTACTTTACCTGGAACAACGTGATATTTAAGAACATTAGCCAACCTTGGATCAGCCAGTAAGTCTGAAGCTTCCATTTCCATATCAATTAGAAACTGTTCAAAAGCTTCATCATTGGGAGCAAATACTGTCAAAGGACCTTCAGCCTTAAGGGCATCAACTAAACCAGCCTCTTCTGCTGCAGCCAGAAGTGTTTCAAAAACTCCTGCGTCATCAGCAGTTTCAACTATATCATTTAATTCTTCACCAACAATATCGGTTGTTGTATCTGTAAGACCATTTGTACATCCAGTAAGGAAAAGCATCAGTGCCAGGGTTAAAGCTAAAAAACCTACTCGAAAGAAATTTCTACTTTTTTTCATTTTATTTATCCTCCTCAATTAATAATGTTTATTATTAGTATTATTATATCAAATTTATTATTACCATAGTCATATCTCAGTCATATTTTAGTCATATTTTAGTCACAAATGAATTTTTTTAAATTTTTCATCTTTTCTTTACAGGTGGATTCTCACAGGCCGCTAGAGAGAAAGAAATAACCAGGGCAAATGCCAACAGAACGATTAGTTTTGATCTTTTCAATAAACTCTTAAGTATAAAAAATTACCCTAATAGAATTTTTTAATCCAAAAAAATTTTTGCTCCAGTACAATAAAGCATTCGAAATTGATAATACTATTTCTGTGGTTCATAGCTCACCTCCACTCCTCTATCAATTAAAATATTGATATTACTCATATCTTCCGAGCCAGGTGTTAAATCTAAATAGTTATGTCTCAAGTCAATTTTAATTCCTGACTGTTCTCCTGAAGGAATTACTAAAGGCTTTATTTGTGTTTCACCATCTTCGTCTTCATATACCACTCTTGAAACTTCTTCTACGTCCCTTTCACCATGGCGGTCCTGGCTGCCCTCATCTAAAACCAGACGAATAGCATTATATTGACCTGATTCTAATTCTACCTCACCAAGTTTCAAACTAGTAAACATTAACTTTAATAGGTCAACTTCTAATTCATCCTCGCCATTAAATTCATCCATAATTGTTATCCAGCCACCATTAGTACATCCTGTTATTGTTAATAAATTGTATTTCTATAAGTGAATTCTCATTTAGAAGAATAATGCTCTAAAAGTATTAGTAATTATCCTGTAAAGATCTGCTTTTCAATTTGCAACAAAACCTAACAAGATTACAATAAATAAATGTAATCAGGTTTATTTTCTTTTTCAGTCTATTAGGATATAATTATATTCAAATGATGAATCAGAATGGTGCCGTCGAATAAAATCAGAATTCTGGAGGGATAATCATGAAAAATAAAAGTGAAAATATTGTGATTGCGACTTTTGTTGCTGATGCCCTTTCTTTTGGCCCCCACTGGGTTTATGATACAGATAAGTTAAAAGAAAAATACACTGGAATTATCGATGAATACAGAACTCCAATGTCTAATTATCATGAAGGTAAAAAAGCTGGGGATTTAAGTCATTATGGCGAACAGGCTCTCTCCCTTTTAAAATCTATCTCTGATAATAAGGGGTTTAACCTTAAGAAATTTAAAGCTGACTGGATAAAACATGTTGAAAATACTGAAATGTATATGGATCACTCGATGAAAGATACACTGAATATATTTAAGGTTTCAGATACACTTATAGGTGCTGATAATGTTGAACTTGGTGGAATTGCTCGGAGTCTACCATTATTTATAAAGAGTGATATTTCTAAAAAAGAATTTATGGATTTAGTCCATCTAACCCACAATGGAGAGGTTGTTGATCAGACAACCGAATTTATTTTCAAAGTAATGAAAGATATCCTGGGTGGTAATAATTATAAAGAAGCTATTGAAGCTAATAAAGATATCAACCAGTTTATAAAATATAATTTTGATAAAATAGGCTCTAAAGATAAAATAGTTGAAAATGCTGATAATCGGGGTCAGGGCTGTTCTATTCAGCAGGGTCTACCGATTGTACTGGATGTATTATGGAATGCCGATAACCTTTTAGAAGCTCTGACATTGAATATCATGTCAGCAGGCGACACCTGTCCCAGAGCAATGGTTATTGCAGCAATCATTGCAGCCAGTGAAGGTTTAGATGCCATACCTGCAGAATTAATTGATGGATTTAATAAATCAGAAGAAGTTAAAGAATTAATTTAATCTAGCACTATTAATCTTCCTGCAAGATTAAAAAACTCAAGGTCGGCTTGAACTGGTAAATTATAATCCAGTTCTCTGCCGACCTGATTTATTGCTCCTGCACCTATTGTCTGCAATTCAGCAGTACCATTTTCTTTAAAAGTTCCCGCTAAAGCGCCTGCTAAAGAATTAGGATTAGAATTTGCTGCTACTTTTAATATTCATTAACTGCTAAGGCTGCATTACTCCGGCAAAGGCCAGCCAGGCCAGTACAGA
>SLSL01000031.1 GCA_007130465.1 Halanaerobiaceae bacterium
ATATAATATAAATGATAAACAAAAAGAAATAATTAATTGGAGGTGGTAATAATGAAATTATTAAATAAAGGTTCCTTTTTAGATATTGTTGAACGTGACCACCACCCAGACAAGAGAAGCAGAAAGATTAGAAGAGATATGTTCCAGAGTGCTTACTTTTATAATAATAACCATATGGTATAAATTGTAATTTGAGATCTATTTACCCTCTTGGATTGTCCCAGGAGTGTTTTGCTATTTTAATTTATTGAAATAGTTTAGAGAATTTGGTATAATTTAAGCAATAGTCTGAAAAACTAGGAAAGACAATTATTGCAGGAGATGAGTTTATGTATAAAGCTAGAATCGCATTTGTTTTTATTGCTTTTTATTCTTTCTGGTTGCTCCTATCTGGCAATCTAGCTCCAACCAATTTAATCCTGGGCTTTTTAGTCTGTAGTTTTACAATCTTCTTTTTCCGGGGCTTTCTTTTAAATGAACCTGAAAATAAATCTTCAATCTTTTCCTACATACGGCGCACAATTTTTTTCTTTCTTTTTCTACCTGTCTTTTTCTATCAGGCCTATAAATCTTCTATTATAGTTCTTAAGATGGTATTCCAAAAAGATTTGGATTTACATCAGGGTATTGTTAAGATAAAGACTGATGTTGAAAGTTTAAGTGGAAGAACTATGCTGGCCAATTTAATTACATTGACCCCTGGTACTATTTCAGTCGATATTAATGAAAATACTGGTGAATTATATATTCACTGTATAAATATCCCTTTAGACGAAAATATCAATCATAAAGAAGAGATTATTGGTGCCTTTGAACCCTGGGTTCTTAAGATTTTTGGAGATTAAAATATTATTAAAGGTCAGGAGGATTTGCCTTGAATTTAGAATTAGTGATAATTTTTATTTTATTCTGTTCAATTATTTCTTTTTACAGATTAATAAAAGGACCCCATCCCCTTGACAGAATAGCTGCTGTCAGTGCTATTGGTATTATGCTTTTAATAGTTTTAGTTCTGCTTGGAGCCCATTTTAATCGGGCATTATTTATTGATGTTGCTTTGGTTTATGGCGTTCTTTTATTTATAGATGTTCTAGTTATGGCCAAATATTTTGGTACTCCGGGTAGACGTGAGGAGGATGAAGCGTGATACATAATTTTATCGTTAGATTCTTTTTATTCAGTGGGATGCTTTTTTTCTTAACGACTGCAATTGCCTTAATCCGTTTTCCTGATTTTTATTCAAGAATGCATGCTGCTTCAAAATGTTTAATCGGTGGAGGTATTTCAATTTTAATTGCCTTAATTATCCGTGAAGGACCTTCGCCTTTATCATTTAGATTATTATTACTTATTGTGTTTTTATTAATTACTAACCCTGTTGTTGGACATGCATTAAGTAGAGCTTCTTATCATTATGGTCATGTAATAAAGATGACTAGAGATGACTTACATGAAAGGATTTTTGGCGATGATTGATTTAATCTTTGGAATAATTCTTGTGATGCTTGTTGCAACGGCTGCTCTTGCATTATTTTCTAAGAAACTTTTGAATTCTGTTGTAATCCTATCATTATTCAGCACCCTAATGGTTATATTATTAATTATCCTTCAGGCTCCTGATCTTGCTTTAGCTGAAGCTGTAATTGCTGCTGGAATAATGACCAGCTTCTTTATTATAACAATTAATAAAACGGAGGAGATAGAATGAAAAATATTTCCTTCAATAAGCTATTTAGTTTTAGCCTAGTCTCATTATTAGGGGTGCTTTTATTAATATCTTTTTATGATATTTCTAATTTAGAAGTTACCCTTAGCCTCTCTGAACATTACATTAATTATGGGGTTGAAGAAACTGGAGCAATTAACCTGGTTACTGCCATATTGTTTGATTATAGAGCTTTTGATACAATTGGCGAAGCCACTGTTATCTTTACAGCAGCTTCAATAGTTGCTTTAATACTACCTCAACATGAAGCTTCAATGCTTAAGACTGAATTTACACCGATAGTTCATCAATCAATAGCTTTTATATTGCCCTTTTTCTGGGTTATCAGTATATTCCTGATCGCTTATGGCCATCTATCTCCAGGCGGAGGATTTTCTGGTGGGGTTATAATAAGTGCAATGTCTATCTTAATAATCTTTACTTATGGCTTCCATTATATGACCCGTCGTTTCAATGTTACTCGCTTATCATTAATTGAAGATTTTGGTGCCCTATTATTTTTATCAATAGGTGTCTTCGGTTTAATTTATGGCGGCAGTTTTCTGGCTAATAGTCAGGCAGGAGTTTATCTTGGCAATCCTGGAGAATTACTTAGTGGTGGATTAATGCCATTATCTAACCTGGCTGTTGGTGCCAAAGTTGGAACCGGTTTAAGTATTATATTTATTTCATTAACCAGGGAGGATTAAGCTATGATCTTATTATACCCAACAATTGTATTATTAATCTGCATGGGTTTATATACTGTTCTAACTCAGACCAATATGATAAAAATAATAATAGGGATTAGTATTGTTGAATCTTCAATAATCTTGCTACTTGGAGCTATGGCTTATTTTCCTGGAGCAGCTGCTCCAGTTTTAGACCATCCTTTTGAACTTGTTGCTGATCCGCTGCCCCAGGCATTGGGATTGACTGCTATTGTTATTAATGCAAGCACAACTGCTATCATGCTTGCCTTAGTTATTAAATTGCATAATCGTTATGACACGTTGAATATTCACGAAATCAAGAAGTTAAGGGGATAATAAAATATGGATCTATTAATCTGGCTCATTATAATACCATTATTTACTATCTTTTCAATTGGAATTTTTAATTACATAAATAAAAAATTTGTTCTTCCGGTAGTCTTTACTTCTGCTATTCTTCAATCTGGAATAGCCATTTATTATATTATTAATAGAAATAATTTATTACCTCAACTATACAATGTAGGCAACTGGCAGAGAGATATAGCTATAAATCTTTCAATCGACAATTTTACTCTTGTTATCTTTGTCCTAATTGCTATTATGCCACTTTTGAGTTTGCTTTATTCAATTACTGAGATCCAGAGAAAGCCTGCTAAATTTTATTTATTAATAAATGTATTGCTGCTAGGTGCATCTGGAATGGTAATGACTGCAGATCTCTTTAATTTTTATGTTTTCTTTGAGATTGCCTCAATCAGTTCCTATGCTCTTGTTGCTTTTAGAGATGAAGATATCAGTCTCGAGGCTGCTTTTGAGTATTTAATAATTGGTTCTATTGGTTCTGTTTTCTTATTACTGGGAATAGTACTCACCTATCAGGCCACTGGAACATTAAATATGGCAATGATTCCTGGCAGAATGGCCGAAATACCTGTGATTACAAGACAGGTCTTAATGTCACTCTTTATCATTGGATTAGGAGTTAAATTTGCTCTCGTACCTTTACATGCCTGGATGCCAGATGCCTATCAGGGCTCACCTATCTCCTATATAGTTTTATCTTCTGGGCTTGTGGTAAATGTTTACTTTTTTGTTCTGGTTAGAATTCTTTTCATCTTTTTTGGAGTTGAATTTTTTCAGGAAACAATTTTTACGAATTTAATTGTTGGCTGGGGGGTTCTTTCGATGCTATTCGGCCATGGAGCTGCCCTGCAGCAGGACAATCTTAAGCGGCTCTTTGCCTATTCTACAATTGCCCAGCTCGGATATGTGATTATAGCTTTTGGACTGGGGACTGAAGCAGGTATAGTTGCAGGAAGTTTTCATCTGATTAGCCATGCTTTACTCAAGGGAGCAATTTTCTTCACTGCTGGAAATTTACATAAAGCTACTGGTAGCTATCAAATCAGAGAAATGAAAGGAATGGCAGAAAAAATGCCGGTAATGAGCATTATTTTTGTTTTGATGTTAATTGCCATGGTTGGAATACCGCCTTCAAATATCTTTGTCAGCAAATGGTTAATTCTTTCGGCAGCTGTTGAGGCCGGTTATCTACTCCCGGCATTTATGATTGTTTTTGGTAGTTTTCTTTCACTTGGATATTATTTGAGACCTGTTATTACTATTTACACAGGTTATACTGGATTCCCAGGAAAGCTACCACTTTTAAAGTTTAATGAATATTTTCCAACTTTATTATTAGCAGGAATCTGCCTGATAATAGGCTTATTCCCTGGCTATATCTTAAATATTATAGATACTGCACCAGAATTTTTGCTTGAACAGTCTAACTTTATAATTCATATCCTGGGAGGTTAAGTTTATGCCTGCAATCACAATGAACCCTGGATTTATTCTGATTTTAGTCGGGATATTATCTATCTTTATGAAAAATAATAAACAACGTTTTATCTTATCTATGGCCGGTCTGGCTACTTCTTTATTTATTATATTAGGCTTGCCGGAGGGAGAAAGGTTATTAACCTTTGTCTTTCTAGATTTTGAAATAATTTTGCTGGAAGTAGATGTAATCTCTAGAAATATAGCCCTTGTCTTTGTTATTTTTGGGGCCGGAGCCTTTATCTATTCATATAAATTTTGCAAGAAAAAAGAATTTCCTTTAGTTAATTTTTATCTCGGCTTTTCATTTATGATCTTATTTGTTGGAGATTTTATCAGTTTTTTTGTCGCCTGGGAAATCATTACTGTATCAGCCTTTTTCTTGATTTATGATATTAATGATGCTGTAAGACAGCATACTGCTCAGTACTATATATTAATGCATGTCTCTGGAGGTCTAATGCTCCTATGGGGAATAATCCTCCATGTAACAGAATCTGGTAGCATTATTCTAACTATGCCAGAACGAGGTTTGATTTTTTTCTTGATATCAATTGCTGTTAAACTTGCCTTTGTTGGAGTTCATACCTGGCTGCCTAGAACTTATGCCAATATCCCTTTTCATATTAGTGTCATTCTATCTGCTTTCACATCAAAAATTGGCGTATATGGTTTATACAGAATAATAGAATTAGATAATATGCTAATAGCTTATTTCGGGGCTTTTAGTGCCATTCTTGGTGTTATCCTTGCTATGACCCATTCTGATATAAGAAAGATTTTATCATACCATATAGTCAGTCAGATCGGCTATATGATTATAGGTATTGGTATCGGCAGTGAATTAGGAATCGTTGGAGGGAGCTTTCATATAATTAATCATATCCTGTATAAAGGACTACTTTTTATAATGGCTGGAACTGTTATCTATTCTTTTGGGTATGAAAACCTCGAGAATTTAGGAGGGCTTTGGAAGAAAGTTCCTATTACTTTTGTTACCAGTCTAATTGCAGCGCTGTCTATTGCAGGCTTCCCATTCTTTAATGGTTATTTGAGCAAGACTATGATCAAGCATAGTACTGATAATCAGATTATCTATTATGGAATGATGATCGCAGGAATAGGAACTGCACTCTCATTTATAAAGATTATGTATTTCGGTTTCATTAGAGAAGGCAATAATCCTCCTATGAAGAAAAAGCCACTATTTTCTATGAGGGTTTCAATGGTTTTCCTTGCAGGAATTATGATGACAATGGCTTTACTGCCAGAGCAGATGGAATCATTATTTAATATTTCTACTGGAATAAATTACTTTTCTGCCTATGAAGTCTGGAATGGGGTTCAGCCAATACTTATCGGATTGGCCTTATTCCCTATATTACAGAAAACTATTGAACCCCATCCAGAGCAGCCTATTGAACCTGATTTTTATTGTGATATCTGTAATTCATTTATTGAATTTGATAATAAAGTTTCTAAAATTCATACTGGAGATATGGTCAGATATGTCTCCTGGGTTTTATTTGCACTGGTTTTATTGCTTTTAAACTTTTATGTCACCAGTTTATTTTAAATCAACTGACGAAATGGAGAAAAGTTATTAAATCGAAATAATCATCAGCTCTAAATTTCACTTCGTAATTATGCTGCTCTGCCCCAGGATAATTACCTGCTTTAATAGCATCTTTAATTTTCCTATAAATCAAATTCGCATCATATATATTTATATCCTGACCTAAAGGCATTAAATTATTTAATTTGTTTAGTCCAGATTTTACTCCTGATTTAATTCTTTTTCTGGCCTGGTTAAGTGGTAATGCTCGAATTGAGCCACCAAAGCCATATTTGACTATTGCAGTTTCAATTCCAGGAATCAGTTTTTCAGTCTGGATACAGCAACTTTCATCTCCTGAAATAAAGCTAACTGGAACACCAAAATAACCTGCAGTGTAAGCATTAATCAACGCTTCACTGGCAGGTTGGTCATTTAAAAATATTTTATGAAATTTACCTGAGATTGTATGGGCAAGGGTGCCATCTTCAAGACCAGGACTTGAATGATAACCGACAAAAAAAACTGTGTCAAAACTTTCATCAATCCCATCCATCATACTATATGGTCTACCTGACCAACCTCTTATTAATTCTGCTCTTTCATCTAATTGACCTGGGAGGATATTCCTAGCAGTAGCATGGGCATCTCTAACGACAACCCTGGAAGCCCCATTTGTAAAAGCTGATTCAACTGCTGCATTAACATCTCCAGTCATTATCTCTCTAAACTCATCATATTCACTTTTGCCTTTTCGGACTTCATCTCCAACAACTAAAGAACTAATACCTTCCATATCTGCTGAAATAAAGACTGATATATTTCTTTTATCCATTATTAAATCACTCCTATGATCATCTTTTTATATACTTTTCCAGAAAGTTTCTTTTAATAATCCAATAGCTCCTCCAATGATTAAACCTAGAGCTATACTCCCTCCAAAGAACATACTCACTATAAGGCCTATGCCAGCTCCAATTGCTACAGCTATTCCAATATATAAATAATTATTATTTTTGGCCATAACTCCACCCCTTCAGATATTTTAGTATGCTTGAAGTATAGTTCTTTATATAATTAAAAACTCCTTTAATTAATCTAATTTCTTATTGTTTATAATTTCTAGAAAATTCTTTATTAATTTTTTCCCTAAAGTATCCCTGTGCAAATTTTCAATTAATTCCGAGGGTTTAAAACCATTTTTTGATAGTTCATCTTTATCATTTAGAATATATTCTTTTATTACTTCAAATGTAAATTCTGGATGAAACTGAACACCCCAGATATTATCTTTTAAATAAAATGCCTGATTATTTTCAAAGTTATTATAAGCCAGCCTCTTAGCACCAGAGGGTAGCCTTAATACAGACTGTTCATGAATTAAATAGCCTGTAAATTTATCAGGGAATCCTTTGAATAATCTATTTTTTCTGCCTTCTTCTGTAAGAAAAATCTCCCTGCTGCCTATTTCTTTTTTTATAGGATGATAATCTACCTGTCCACCACAAATTTTAGCCAGGAGTTGATGGCCAAAACAGAGACCTAACACAGGAATACTAAATTCATCAATACTATATTTTAGCCATTTAGATAAACTTTTTATCCAGGGAAGATCATCTGTAACCATAGAATGAGAACCGGTTATTATAATACCTTTAATCCTGTTCATTTCTGGAAAATCATCGTTCTTAAATGGTTTATATATTATTACTTCATCTATTCTTAAACTGGTTTTATTAATAATGAGGTCTTCAAAGTCTCCAACTTTTTCAATAACACTTTTTAATGTTTTTCCTGTCTTAACTATAAGTAATTTCTTCATAAAATACACCTCTAACTATTCCTAGAAATCAAGTAACCTGAACCAGTTTTATCTGGTCCAGGTACTTAAAATAATTTTATTTATTTTATCTTATTGTTGATTTTGGATCTAAGGCATCTCTTAAACCATCCCCTAATAAATTATAACTTAAACAGGCAATAAATATCATAAATCCAGGTATTAACATCCAGGGGAACCCTGTAATTGCTGTAACATTCATTGCTGCAGAAAGCATATTACCCCAACTTGCTGCAGGCTCCTGAATACCTAAACCGATAAAACTCAATCCAGATTCTAAAATTATATAACCTGGAACAGCTACTGTTGCACTAACAATAACGTATGTAGTTGTTACAGGTAAGACATGTTTTATTATTATCCTTTTATCAGAAGCTCCTATAGCTCTTGCTGCCTGAACATATTCCTCGTTCTTTGCTGAAAGCACCATCCCTCGTATAACACGGGCCATTCCTGCCCAGCCTCGAAAAGCTAAAATAGTTATTATAAAGAAGAATCTCATCTGCGATGGCATATCAATCGGCATTACAGCAGCAAGGGCAAGGAGAAGATAAAAACCTGGTATAGACATTATAACTTCGGCTATACGCATTAGTATTTCGTCTGTCCAGCCACCATAATAGCCTGAAATACCTCCTACCATCATACCAATTGATGTTGAAATAAAGATGGCTATAAATCCAATAAACATTGAGACTCTACCTCCATATAAGAGGCGGGTAAATAGATCCCGGCCATAACCATCACTTCCTAATAAAAATAAAGGTTGATCATACCCTTCTACTCCAAAAAACTGCAAATTAGTAGTTAATGGACCTACTGTATGAGGGTCACCTCTATGAATAAATTTAATCTCATATTTTTCATCTTCAACAATTTCATATTGTCCCCAACCAACTGATTCAGTTCCATATATATATGGTCTTGTAAGACTGCCATCTTCATCTGTGAACTGTATTCTTGTCGGGGGATGATAAAAATGCTGCCTAAAAGTTCTATTTGGGTGATATGGCGATAGGAAACCTGCAAATATAACCGCAATATATAAAATAATAACGACTATTCCCCCAGCAACTGCAATTTTATGTCTTCTTAATCTCTTCCAGACCTCACCCCAGAAAGAATACTTTTCTTTTTTGCCAATTGTAGTTTGAGCAAGATCTTTATTATCGTCTTCATGAAATGACCTATTTTCCATATTTCATCCCCCCTTAATTATACCTTATTCTTGGATCACTTACAGCCAGTAAGACATCAGCTATTAGATTACCAATTATTAATAATAAACTACCTAACATTAATCCTGCCATAGCTAAATACAAGTCTTTAGAACGGACTGCATTTAACATTAGGGTTCCTAAACCTGGCCAGCCTGTAACGATTTCAGTTAAAGCTGCTCCTCCAAGTAATGCACTAATTTGAAAACCAAAAATTGTTATCATTGGATTTATTGCATTTCTTAAAGCATGTTTATATACAACTACTCTTTCCATCAACCCTTTAGACCTGGCTGTTCTTACATAATCAGATGTCATTGCATCAATCATCTGCCCCCGCATCTGTCTTGTTAAACCAGCCATAGAAGCTGTACCTAAAACTAATGCTGGAACAGCTAAATGTCTTAAAATATCAATAACCTGTTCAACTGGAGCCATCATATCATGAGTAATACTTGTCATGCCTTGAATAGGCCAATTCAAATTAAATGTAACAATCATATATAATAAAAGCAATGCAAAGAAAAAGTTTGGAATAGATAACCCCACAAAAGCTAAACTTGTAAATATATTATCCCCTAAAGTATATTTGTTGGTCGCAGAATATATACCTACAGGAATTGATACCCCCCAGGCTAAAACCATTGCTGCAAATGACAATATTAAGGTATTTCTTACTCTAGAGCCTATAACATGAGTTACCGGGACTCTATAAGTAAATGATCTCCCTAGATTTCCTCTTAAAACCTGACCAAGCCAGAGAGCATATTGTTCTGGAACAGATCTATCTAAACCAAAATCTCTCTCCATGGTATCGAGAACCTGTCTTGATATATCGGGATTCATTCTTAACTGATCAAGATAATCGCCAGGTGATAACTGCATTATTAAAAATGAAAATAATGATATTGCTAATAGTAAAGGAATAGCATATAGTATTCTTCTTATAACATAGGTTTTCATTAATAAAATTCTCCCTTCTCAAATAAATATAATATAATTGCTAAAAAATAAGAAGGGGGGGAGCCCCCCTTCTTAATCTGAACTTTTACTTTAAAGTCAGTATACTAATATGCTAGATATTGCTCATAAATATTCCAGAGAACCCCACCATAAGCACTAATCTCATGGTTTTCAAGATTATTTCTAACACCATAGATAGCATTAGGTGCTGTAGTATAAATCAGCGGAACTCTGTCTGCTATAATTTCCTGGAACTCATTATAGTATTCGATTCTATCTTCAGTCTCAACAGCCTGGGCTCCTAATTCAAATAACTCATCAATTCTAACTTCCCAGTCTCTATGAGGCTCTTCCTGATTTGGATGCCACATATGAAGTGGACCGCTAGATCTCCAAACATTAGCACCACTATGAGGTTCTACTCCACCGGTTAGACCAATTAGAATAGTATCAAAGTCATGTTCATTCATCAATTGATCAACTAATGAATTAAATTCAACTGGTGCAGTATTAACCTGCATGCCAAGTTCTCTTAGATCATCGGCAATGACATTCATAATAGTTTCTCTTTCTTCATTACCTGCGTTAGTAGCTATATTAAACTGAACTTCTCTACCTTCCCAGTCAATTAAATTGCCATTAGCATCCCAGTCAAAACCGGCTTCTTCAAGAAGCTCTCTAGAACGGTCTAAATCATAAGGATAAGTTCTAACATCGTCATTTAAGAACTGCTGATTAGGAGTACTTACTGGACTCCACTGAGGAGTACCAAAACCTGCCTGTGCCTGATTGATCATAGTATCTTTATCAAAGGCATGGGCAACAGCTCTTCTAAATTCTAAATTATCAAACCATTCTTTCTTTTCTGGCTGATCTTCTAAATTAGGATTATTCGGATTTAAGTTAAAGACTAAGAAATTAGTACTAAAGGTTGGACCAGCATCTATTAATTCAAAATCTCCTCTTTCCTGCAACTGCTCAAATCGTCCATAGTTTCTACCCTGAATGGCGTTAAAGTGAACCTCACCATTCTGGAATAATAGATCCTGAATTTCTGTGCTTTCAACTATTACTTTAACCCATCTATCTAAATAAGGAAGTCTTTCTCCTGCTGGATCCAAGCGCCAGTAATGAGGATTGGCATCTTTAACAATCCTTTCACCAGGAACATAATCAACTAATTTAAATGGACCAGTACCTACGATTTCAGTTGGGTCAGTATCTATACCCCAAGTCTCAGTAAACTCGCCAGCTTCATATGGTTCACGAAGTTTATGCTCAGGAATAATATAAGTCCCTATTGAATTCATAAATGGTGCAAATGGAACTGGAAGTTCAAATTCTACAGTATAATCATCAATCTTTCTATACTCCGGAAATTCTCCCTCAACCTGCATAACACTTCTGGTGCTGGTTGGAATATCTTCATCACTTATAACATCCATTGTAAAGATAACATCATCAGCGGTAAATAATTCACCATCATGCCATTGAACTCCTTCTCTTAAATAAAAGGTATAAACTGTACCATCCTCACTAATCTCCCAGTCATGAGCAAGTCTCGGAATGAATTCAGTTGTAACACCATGTCTGGTAACTAGTCCCTCAAAAAGAGGACCATCAGTAACATCAGTAGATGAAGTTTCACTTGCAATAACAGTATTAAAAGTTCTTGGATCTCCTAATACAGCTTGCATAATTGTACCGCCATGCTCTCCCTGAGGCTTTTCAGAAACCCAGGGATCTCTAATCGCTATTTCTTCGGCCATTGTGACACCAGATGCTGATAAGACAAAAGCAAATAATAAGACTAAAATAGTAAGTTTTTTCATATAAAAATACTCCTCCTAAGTTTTTTTGACTACTCTATTCTTGATTTTCTATGAAATCACCATAATTACAAATCCTCTATCCCCCTTTCAATTAATAATCACAATTAGAATTATAAATAATATCTTACATATATAATACGTGATATAATCATAAACTCCTTCAAA
>SLSL01000003.1 GCA_007130465.1 Halanaerobiaceae bacterium
CCCCAAAACCCCAAAACCCCAATATATAGTAAAACAAATACAAATACAAATAATGATAAAAATTTTAAATGAATAATTAACTTTTAATTTCAAATATAAAAGTAATAAAATAATAAATGATTGCATTATTAAAATAATTGCAGTATTATCTGCCAGAAAACCAAAAGAAATCCCAGTATTCCTAACATAGGTTATATGAAATATACCCTCAATAATAGCTCGGCTCTCACCTAACAAAAAATTGCTCTCAATATAAAATTTTGTTAATTGGTCAAGACCAATTAACAAGAAAAAAATAACTCCAGCTTTAATCATCTGCTTTTAAATCCTCATATATCTCTTTGATTTTTTCTGCGTACCTTTCAGGAGCTTTCAAAGTTCCCCAGCCATGCTGAAATTGATAAATACCATCGAAACCATAATCATAATTACTAATAATTTCATAGGGTATTTCTGCCTTATCTAATTCAGATTTAATTAATCCAGCCTCAAACTCATTATCAAATTCCAATACTTTTACATATCTCTCATCTTTAGAAGCCATTTTAAATCCCCTTATTATAATATTTAAAATCCAATTAAAACATCATTCTATCTACAATAGAAATTATCAACTTTATAGCATAAGTAAGATGTCTCATTCAGTAGATGTTTTCTTAAAGACTGTCAATAACAAATAAAATAATCTCCCTGAAAATTAAGATGAAATCTTAATCTTGCTCATAATTATCATTAAAATTTTATATCATATGTAAACTTAATTCTTTTGAAAGTTTTCTTAAAATATTCATCCCCACTACACTATTACCAGAATTATCTAAAGAAGGTCCAAAAACAGAAATTCCGAATCTATTCTTAACCGGTGCTAAAATACCACCAGAGACTCCACTTTTTGCAGGAATTCCAACTTCAATTGCAAAACTTCCTGACCTATCATACATCCCACAAGTTAACATCACAGACCTTACTAAAGAAGCGACTTTTTCAGGAATAACCTCGTTGCCATTAATAGGGTCAAACCCATTATTGGCAAGAATTGCAGAAGCCCTGGCAATATCCAGCGTATCAACTTTAAAGGAACATTGTTTAAAGTATAAATCAAGAGATTTTTCAACATCTCCACTAATTATTCTATGGTCCTTTAAAAAATATGCCAGAGAACGGTTTCTATCTGCAGTCATTTTTTCAGATTTATAAACTTCTTCATCAAATTCAACATCTTTATTTCCGAAAACTTTTTCAAAAAACTTTAAAATAATATCAAAACTATTTCCTGATTTATTCTCTCTTATTAAAGATGTAATTGCAATAGCCCCAGCATTTATCATAGGATTAAAAGGTTTAGGATGTCCAACTAATTTATTAATAGAATTAAATTCTTCTCCTGTTGGCTCAACACCTACTCTTTTAAAAACAGCTTCTTCACCTAATTCCATAATTGCTAAAGCAAGAACCAATGGTTTTGAAATGCTCTGTATAGTATATTTATAGTTCCAATCACCAACTTTATAAGATTCTCCAGACATATCAATCATTACTGCTGCAGCTAAATCAGGTTTAACCTTACTTAAGGCCGGTATATAGTTAGCAACTTTTCCATTCTTATAACTATTAATTTTGTTATTCAAAATATCTTCTAACAAAATATTTAATTTTGTATTACTCATATTTAGTTATTCAGCCTTGTTTTATCTAATTCTTCATTTCGGCTCTCTTCTGCAGACCCATTCTCCTCAATCTTTTGATCTTTTTCTAAGTCCATAACTTCCTCATCTTTTTTTTCTGAGTCAGTTTGAACAAAATCATCTTCCTCATCATATTCTGTATGAGTTTTATCTTCTTCATTAATTATTTCTTCTTCAATATCAATATTCTTATTAAATTTTCTTTCTTCAATAATTTCCATATAATTTTCTAATAACGATTTAAATCTAATCCTAAATAATTCTTTCTTTTCTTTTAAATTCTCTAATTTGCTTTTTTCAGCTTGAACTTCATCTCTAGCTTTCTGTTTAATTTTCTCAGCCTCTAACTCGGCTTCTTTGATGATATTTTCAGCTTCTTTTTGCGCATGCCTTGTTTGATCCCTAACAGTCTCTTGAACGCTCTCTAAGGTGCCTTCTAGCTTATCCTGGATACTTTTATAACTCTCTAATTTTTCTTGTAAACGCTCTTTTTCATCTTCAAGAGAATTATAATCTTTAAGTAATCTTTCATAAGCCAGACCTACTTCATCTAAAAATTCATCGACTTCATTTGAATTATAACCAAACGCAGATTTCTTAAATTCCTTATTATAAATATCTAAAGGAGAAAACTTCATATATTTAACCTCCTATTAAGTTATTCTTTCTAATTTCAATTTGATTCTATCTCGATTAGACTTCCCTCTTTCTTCAGCTACAAATAATCTTCCTCTACCCTTAAAAGATATCATATCTCCAACTTCTACTTCAGCTGATACGTTATCAACTTCTTTCCAATTTAATTTTATCTTTCCAGATGTGATATATTGAGAACTTCTACTCCGTGATTCACCAAAACCGGCACTTATAATAGCATCAAGCCTCATGGAGGCAACAGTTGCTAATATTTCTTTGCGATTTTCCTCTTTAAAGTTAATCTCCTCTCTACTTATTTCTTTTATATTAATCGGAACTTCATTAACCTTATTAAAATTTAGCTCAATCTCATCTTTTATTTCTGACCCAACAATAATTTGAGTCGAATCATCATGTAGAATAATATCTCCGACATAATCTCTTTTAATTCCCAGACCAAGTAATGCCCCTAAAAAATCTCTATGGGATACACTAACAAAATCAAAATTTCCTTTTATCTCATAAAAGACTAGAGGAACTGTCTGGTGATCAGGAAATAAATAATCTGGAAAAATTAAAATTCTCCTTCTCTCTGCTTTATAATATCCACCATCGATTTTAAAATTTATTTCTGATATCTGTTTTAGTATTTTTTTAGCTATTTTTTGCTGATATGGGTTTAAAAATTTTGTAGCAAC
>SLSL01000253.1 GCA_007130465.1 Halanaerobiaceae bacterium
CTGAGAGATTTATATTACTCTCAACAGTGCTGACTAAAATTGATAAGAGTTTATCCTGATTAAATTCTTTAAAATCTTCGAGATGCTTGCCATTTAAATCCCAGCATTTCTTATCGATACCGGCCTGAATCTTAATTCTTACATCAGTATCTGTAATAATTTTATAGTTTGCCAGGATTAGTTCTAATTGCTCCAGGCTGGCAAATCTATTTGTTTCAAGGATAAAATTTGTATCGTTTAAATTAAATTTTCTTATAGAATTATAAAGGCCAGATCTTAAATCAAGGGATCGTCTAAGAGATTCATTTTCAGAAGCCAGGTCAGGAAATTTGGCAAGAGGCTGGCCATCAACAGTGATATTAAAATATAAACCATTTGGAGCATTGACCAGCTCTCGCCATTTTCCATCAGCTTTATCATAGGTATCTGAAACAATACAACCACTATATTCTGTGGCTTCCCAGTTTGGTTCAATTCCTCGATAGCCTAAATAGCCGTTTCCAATCAACAGATTACTACCACTTGGAATTATTAGATCTTCAGCAAAATCAATCTCGATTATCTCCTGGCCTGTTTTAGTGCTATATCTATTGGTTAATTCATACATTAATTTCACCTACTTTAATAATTAATAATTTTATCCTTTAACTGCACCGGCTGTTAAACCTGCGACAATTTTTCTCTGGAAAATAATAACTAGAACAACAATTGGTATGGTAACAACTACAGCAGCTGCCATGATTTCGCCAAAGGGTTCCTGTCTGGCTATTTCACCGGAAAATAAAGAAATTGCTACTGGAACTGTTCTGGCAGCAGGTTCAATAGATGTAAAGGTTAGGGCAAAGATATATTCATTCCAGGATTGAATAAATGCCAGCAGTCCTGTAGTTACCAGAGCTGGAGCTGTAAGTGGCAATAAAATCATATAAAAAGTTTGAAATGGTGAAGCTCCATCTACCTGAGCCGACTGCATAATTTCGATCGGTAAATCCTTAAAGAATGATGTTAATACCCAGGTTGTAAAGGGTAAGGTAAAGATCATATAAGACAGAATCATACTTGGGATTGCCCTTAAGCCTAATCTAGTTATTACAGCATATAACCCTGCTAAAACTGTTACCTGCGGAAACATAGTCATAGCCAGGATTATATATAATGACGGGTTTTTACCCTTAAACCTCAGTTTACCTAAAGCAAAGGCTGCAAATGAACCTACAACCAGTGATAATGTAACTACTGCAACAGCAACGATAACACTATTCCTTAAACCTCTAACAAATTGTCCACTTAAAAAGATTGCCTGATAATTTCTAAAAGTTGGTTGAATCTCAAATGTCACTGGATTTCTAGGGACCATAGTTGCAGGAGTCATCTGTAATTGGGCTTCATTTTTCAAAGAAGAGTTTACAGCCCAATAAAATGGAAAAAGCAAATAAACGACTATTAACGCAATAACTAGAATAAATAATGAAGTTTTTAAAGGATTATTTTTAAAATCAATCATTCTGCATCAACCCCCAGTGCCTTAATATACATAAGTGCAAAGACAAATATAATAATAAAAATAACAACACCTATTGCTGATGACATTCCCATTGCCCGGTTATTAATCAACTGGAAATAATTATAACTGGCCATCGAATACCTTGATTGAGCAAGTAATACCTGAAAGATATCAAAGACCCTTAGAGCATCAAGAGTTCTAAAGATTAAGGCCACTGCCAGTGAAGGTTTTATTAGTGGTAATGTAATAGAGAAAAACTGCCTGATTTTACTGGCACCATCAACTCTAGATGCTTCATATAGCTCATTTGGAATTAACTGCAACCCGGCTAAGATTAATAAAGCCATAAAAGGTGTCGTCTTCCAGACATCGACGGCAATCATTGATGGAAGCTGCCAGGTTGATGTCTGTAAAAATGCTATGCTTTCATCAATAAGATCAAACCTTCGTAATAATGTATTAAAGATTCCAACTCGACTTGATGCTAACATCCATTCCCACATTCTTGCTGATACAACAGTAATTACAGCCCAGGGCACTAACATGATAGCTCGCATGGCGCCTCGACCTTTAAAGTTACTATTAACAACTAATGCTATCATCAAACCTAAGATTGTCTCTAAAAATACCGAAATTATAGTGAAAATTAAAGTATTGGTAATAGCACTGATAAAGGCTGGATTGCTGGCAGCAATAAGATATCTAGTACCAAATAAATTTATCTGCCAGACATCTCTAAAACGCCTGGGTTCTCTAGGTAATACCTGAATCGGCCTTTCATAAACAATATTACCGTCATCATCTCTAATTATATTACCATCATCATCTACCTGTGGAGGCAATTCTACAATTCGCATACTAAGTAACTGTCTGTAATTGTCAAAACCAACAAAGTTTGGTTCCTGACCGCTGGCAAAGACTCTATCTGTCATACTGGTATAAAAAACCTGTCCTAAAGGATACAAAGCGACAAGTAATAGAATTATAGCTGCAGGAGCCAGAAGTTTATAGGCTAACCTCGCTTCCTGATGGGCCAGATCATTTGAATTATTGGCCATAATATCTCCTCCTAAATAATAATAGGGAGGGCAAAGTATACCCTCCCCCTTATATTTTTATCTAATTTATTTGATTATTTAGTTCTGAGGTTCACCTATTTCAAAACCAGTTAAATCCTGAAGATCTAATTCCAGAAATTCAAGAGCAGTTAAAGCATCATCCTGTCCAGTTAGAACTGAATGGACAGCCTGGAAATAATATTCAGATACCTGGTTGTAATTAGGTGCTGAAACTGTTGATGGACGCGCAACTGCATTTACAAAGACATCATATAATTCTCCAAAGAATGGAACAGCTTCTAAAACTTCTTCATCTTCATATAATTCTTCAATTGTAGGATTCATTGTTGCTTCAATTGCACGCATCTTCTGTGATTCAAAACCTGCAAGGTACATGGCAACATCTGCTGCTATTTCAGGATTTTCACTATATTGACTAACAGCTAAATTCCAGCC
>SLSL01000259.1 GCA_007130465.1 Halanaerobiaceae bacterium
AAGAATATCAAATACTTGATCTCCTCTACTTGCCAGAATAACCTGAAAGCCTTCTTTTTCTAAATTATACTTTAATAATTCTCTTATATTTTCTTCATCATCAACAGCAAGAATTTTTTCTGCCACCTATAACACCTCCTAAAAAACAAAGCCCTGCTTAAAAAAGCAGGACAACTCTTTAATGCTCCATAAATATATGGGCAATATCTGCCATAGAATCAGTCAAATGTTCTATATCTTCAATAGCCTCTAAATAAATGATTCCAGCCGTTGGATCACAGATCCCCTTTTTTAATCTTTCAAGGTGATCGGCCCTATACTCTAATTGCAGGCTATCCATCTTCTTCTCGCCATTTAATAGTTCTGGAATACAATCGTAATCTTCCTCTTCAATTAATTGCTGAGTCTTTTCCAGCAGATCATCGACAAACTCTATTACATAGTCAATTGTTTCATTTGCTTCATCAGAAAATTTAATATTATTTTCTGAAATATAATAGGTTAAGTCAGCAATATCATCTGCATCATCAGCCATACTTTCAATCGAATCAATCAACGCTATGTAAAAATCTCTATAACGAATATCTTCTTCAGATAACCCTTTTCTTGAAAGTGAAGTCAAAAAATGTAAAAGATCTTCTTCAATCTCATTAATTATCTCCTCTTTTTTAACCACCTGATCAGCAAGTTTAGGTTCCCCTGTTTTAAAACCTTCCATCGACTCATCAATCATCTCTTTAGTAATATCATGCATTCTCAAGACTTCTTTTTTAACCTGTTCTATTGCTAAACCTGGAGTTGAAAGCATCCTTTCATCAACAAAGGTTAAACCTCTTTTTATTGATAAATCTTCACCTGGAACAATTTTATATAAAAGTTTTTCAATAAACCCAATAAATGGAAACCAGAGGATTGTATTTATTACATTAAAAATGGTATGAGTATTGGCCAGCATTCGTTCAGTACTTCTCTCTGTACCAAAAACATTAAATAGCTGAAGCATCAGATTTTCTATCCAGGGAAGAAAACCAGGGATTATATAAATAAATAATAAAAAAACCAAAGAGCCTAAAACATTAAAAATAAAGTGGGCAGCTGCGGTCCTCTTACTGGTCAGGTTTGCTCCTAAACTGGATAAGCCTGCAGTCACAGTCGTACCAATATTAGTTCCTAAAATTATAGGAATAGCTACCTGAAAATTTATTGCCCCTACTGAAACTAGACCAAGTAAAATACCAAAAGATGCTGTACTGCTCTGGACAGCAATCGTTACTAGAATTCCAATTACTACCCCTAAAACAGGGTAAACAGCAAATTGTTCCATCAGATTAGCAAAAGCCACTGAATCTCTTAGAGGCCTCATAGTATCGCTCATTGTATTTAACCCTAAAAATAAAATTCCAAAACCTAAAATAAACTGGCCAATATATTTCATTTTTTTACCTTTAGCAAACATATATAAAATTACGCCAATAGCTATTGCATGAAAAGCGTAATCTCCCAATCTAAAAGAAATTAACTGAGCAGTTATGGTAGTACCAATATTAGCCCCCATAATTACGCCAATAGATTGAGCTAGGGTTAATAGACCAGCATTGACAAAACCTATCACCATGACAGTTGTTGCACTACTGCTCTGAATTATAGCTGTTACACCTGTACCAACAAGTATTCCTTTTATTGGCCTATCAGTGAGTGAAGCCAGAAGATGTCGCAACCTCTTACCTGAAACCTTCTGTAAACCTTCACTCATCTGTTTCATACCATAAATAAATAAACCAAGGCCACCTAATAGGCCTATAAACATCGAAGTATCCAAAAATATCTCTCCTTTAGCGGGTATATTTATCTGCCACCGAAGAGGCTGCATAAGCTTCTGGCTTAATTAATGCTTCATAACCACTCCCTACAACCATGCCAACCACCTCTTTAATAATTGTACTGGTCGGTCCGTTCTCGCCAACATCTACATGGATCTCTACCTCAATATCTTCATCTAATTCTGTTTCTTCAGATAACATCCTGGTTATTTTACTGGCAACTTCAAGACTACAGGAAACCTCATAAAATATTCGCTGTTTAAAACCGCCTTTAGTATCTACTTTTCTTCTGTGATAAAAGAACCTGCCTCCCCGGCCAACTCTATATATTACAATTGCAGTAACAAATGATGAGCGAGGATCGTTGGGCTGGGAATCAGTACCTATAATTAACTTGTAGACATGTTCAGGATGGTCCTTAATAAAATTAAGAACAGAATTATAAGTTTCTTTTAAAGTCAACCTGCCATCAGTAGGACTAATAAATTTCATAAGATCACCGACTTATTATAATAATTTTGTCAATTCATTGCTCAACTTGATAACTCTTTGAATAGATAACTTTTCCCCACGAATTTTAGGATCAATTTCAGCACGAGCAAGAGCTTCATCGACTATATCTCTTGGAAAATCAACCTGAGCAGCTTTTGATAGAGAATTGCGGATTATTTTTCTTCTCTGTTGGAACATAGCTCTAACAACTTTAAAAAATATATCTTCATCATCAGCTCTCTCTGGATGTGGATCTGTTAGATCTAAAGTTATAATTGCAGACTCAACTCTTGGCCTGGGCACAAACACTTCTGGAGAGATATAATGCTGTATCTCTGCCCTAGCATAGTACTGAACAGCAATACTTAAAGTTCCATAATCTTTCCCCCCTGGTTCAGCGACTATTCTCTCAGCAACCTCTCGCTGAACCATTAAAACCATCTTTTCTGGCCTGGTCTCCCTTTCTAAAAATAACCTGATTAAAGGACTGGTTATATTATAGGGCAAATTTGCCATTAACTTATAATCAAGATCTTTAAAGTCTTTATCATTTAATAGTTCTTCCAGATTATATTCAAGAATATCAGCCTCAACCAGTGAAAAATTATCAAATTCAGAAAGCTCCTGTCTTAAAATTGAGCAGAGTTCCCTATCTTTTTCTATTTCTATCAACTCTCCATCTGGAATTTCTTCTAAAATCCTTAGAGTTAAGGCCCCTAGACCTGGCCCAACCTCAATAACATTATCATCTTCTTCCAGATCAGCACTCTCAATTATTATATCAAGGATATTGCCATCAACTAAAAAGTTCTGACCAAAAGATTTTTTAGCATATAAATCATGCCTTTTCAATAAATCTTTTAGGCCAGACGGACTTACAGGATCAAACTCCTCATTTTTCCCCATTAGTCTCTCTGCTCCCAGTCGGCCAAAAATTTCTCGAGGCCTTCATCTGTTTTAGGATGCACGACCATCTTCTTAAAGACATCATAGGGAATAGTTGCAATATCAGCGCCAACTCTTGCAGATTCTAAAACATGCTGAGGATGTCTAATGCTAGCTGAGATAACTTCTGTATCTAAATCATGGGTATAGAAAATATCAACAATATCTTCAAGTATTCCTACACCTTCATTGCCTATATCATCAAGTCTACCAATAAAGGGACTAACATAAGTTGCCCCGGCTTTTGCTGCCAGTAAGGCCTGATTGGCAGAAAATACTAAAGTTACATTCGTCTTAATACCCTGAGAATTCAATTGACTAACTGCATTTAAACCAGCAGGAATTAAAGGTATCTTAATTACAATATTATCAGCAATAGCTGCCAGCCTTTTACCCTCTTCAACCATCTCTTCTGTTGTAGTGCCAATAACCTCAGCACTAATCGGGCCTGAAACAATCTCAGTAATATCTGCTATTACCTCTTCAAACTCAAGACCTCCCTCTTTAGCAATCAGACTGGGATTAGTTGTAACACCATCAAGGACACCCCATTGATTAATCTCTTTAATTTCATCAATATTAGCTGTATCAATAAACAATTTCATTAATTAACACCCCATAAAATTTATACTAATCTAACAAGACCATATTTTAGTGACTTAATAACAGCCTGAGTTCTATCATTTACATCAAGTTTTCTTAAAATATTACTGACATGATTTTTTACTGTTTTTTCACTAATATATAATTCTTCTGCAATTTCTCTATTACTCATACCTCTAGCCAGCAAACCTAATACCTCATGTTCTCTATTACTTAATAATTCATTATAATCAGTCGGTTGTTCGCTATCAGTATCTTGCTCCTGGGCTACTGTTCTAGGAAATACTGTTTCTCCATCCAGTACTCGATTTATAGCATCATGTAACTCTTTAGACGTAATATCTTTTTTAATAAAACCTTCAGCTCCAGCTGAGGTCGCCTTATAAATATACTCTTCATCATCATGAATCGTTAAAATTATTACTTTTACTTCTGGACTTATCTCTTTTATCTTCCTAAGTGCATTAATTCCATTCATTCTAGGCATATTCAAATCTAATAAAACTAAATCTGGAAACTGGTCCCTTACTTTTGAAACAGCCTCAAGACCATCACCTGCTTCACCTACTATTTCGATATTATCAAATAATTCAAGGAGTTTACAAATTCCTTCACGAACTAATTCATGGTCATCTGCTACTAAAACTTTTTTCTTTGTCATTTAAAATCACCCTTTCCTCTCTATATCCAGGGGAAGAATAATATTAATTCTGGTTCCTTTATCTAGTTTTGAACTGATCTTAAAATCTCCCTGAAGGAGTCTGCAGCGTTCCTTCATAGTTATTATACCATATGAGTCTTTAAAATCATCGTTTTGATTAAAACCTTTTCCATCATCACTAATTACTAACTTAATATCATTTTTAGTAAATTCTACCTGAACCCGGCCACAACTAGCATCTGAATGTTTTCTCATATTAGTTAAAGCTTCTTGAACTAGCCTAAAGATAGTCACTTCATAAGAGGAAGGCAATGCTCTTACTTCTCCATAGATTATTAACTCAACTATAATGCCAGTTTCAGTAATAAAATCATTAATATATTTCCTCAAAGTCGGAACCAGCTCTATATCACCTAATGACAGCGGTCTTAGATCATAAATAATCTTTCTTATATCTTTAACAGATGATCGAACAATATCTTTAAAATCATCAAGCTCATTAATTGCCTGCTCCTTATCCTCTTTTAAAGTCTGTCGAAATAATTCAGTTCTTAAAACCAGATTAGTTATCGACTGAGCAGGGCCATCATGAATTTCCCTTGCTACCCTCTTTCTTTCTGCTTCCTGGGCCTGAATTATTTTAAATGCAAGCTTTTCTTTATTCCTTAATTCATCAAACTGGTCATTGGCATCTAATATTTCACCACCAAGAAAATCTTTAACAACTCCCATTCGCCTGACAAGGCTTTCTGCTTTTTGATTGGTCTTATCCATTTTTTTATATCGTTGCTCTACTTCTCTTCTTCTCTGCTGTAACTGTTCCTCATTACTATCTAACTTATCGATATAACCATCAATCTCCTGCTGAATCATAAAAAGTTCATTTTTTATATTTACAAGCTCATCTCTTGATGATTCAGCAATAGCAAATGCCTCTTCTATACTATCTTCGATAAAAAATACTGTTTTAGACAGAATATCTTCTAAATTATTTTCTAGCCTATCTGAATCAGCCAACATAGACACCTGCTTTCTAAGTCACTGGATTTTCAACTTCACCACCTGTTAAAGCTGCAACTAAATCAGAGGCCGCCTTTTCAGCTAATTCATAACGAGCTTCCCTGGAAGCACTTCCAATATGAGGAGTTAAAACTACATTATCAAGTTCTAAAAGACCTGGTTCAACTTCTGGTTCATTTTCAAATACATCTAGAGCAGCTCCAGCTATAACCCCCTCTTTTAGCGCTTCAACCAGGGCTTTTTCATCAATTATTGGCCCTCGACCTGTATTTATTATATATGCTGTTTCCTTCATTATTTCTAGTTCTTCTGTACCAATCATATGATAGGTTTCAGAATTTAATGGGGCATTAATAGTTATAAAGTCTGACTCAGCCAGTAATTGAGGTAAATTCTTATATTTAACCCCTAGCCTCTTTTCAGTTGCAATAGATAATTTATTCCTTTTATTATAAGCAATTTCCATATCAAACCCGGCAGCTTTCCTGGCGACAGCCTGACCTATATCACCAAAACCAATAATACCAAGATTTTTCCCATAAATATCATTACCCATTAGAAGCTTTGGTCCCCAGCTATTGAACTTTCCAGCACGCAAAAACTTATCTGCCTCAACAATTCTTCTGGCAATTGCCATTAATAAAGCCCAGGTTAATTCAGCAGTAGCCTCTGTTAAAACTTCTGGTACATTAGTGGCAATAATGTCAGCCTCTTTTGCAGCCTCAACATCTATATTATTATAACCTACAGCCAGATTACTTACAGCCTTTAAATTAGGACAGGACTCTATTAGTTCTCTATCAATCTTGTCACTTAACATCACCAGAGCCCCATCTTTATCTTGTAAATTTTTAATAAGCTCAGCCTTTGAAAGCTGTTCATCCTTTTCGTTAACTGTCACATCACAACTTTCTTCCAGGATAGTCATTCCAGCCTCTGGAATGACTCTGCTTACATAAACTTTTGGTTTATTCAAGCTATCACCCCCTATAATCTTTCTGTTTTATAATCTTTTGCTTCTTCTTCACCGCGAATAACTCTCAAACCACCAGAAGCCAGATCTTCCATCTCCTCTGCACCAGGATAAATAAAAACAGGTGCCAGATAAGAAACCATCTCTTCAATAGCATCAGTAAGATATTCAGAATTAGCAAGGCCTCCAGTTAAAAATATCCCATTAACATTACCTTTTAAAACAGCTGACATTGCACCAATCTCTTTGCCAATCTGATAAACCATGCCTTCATAAACAAGCTTAGCTTTTTCATCACCAGAAGAAATTCTATCTTCAATCTCTCTTCCGTCAGCTGTACCTAAATAGGCAGTAAGACCGCCTTTCCCTACTAATTCTTTTTTGAATTCTGATTGTCCAGGCTTATTTTCAAAAATATAATTTACTAAATCAAGAGCAGGCAATGTTCCTACTCTTTCAGGGGAATAAGGACCTCCCTGATTGGCATTGTTTACATCTATAATCTTACCATATTCAAGGGCGGCAATGGAAATTCCTCCACCTAAATGAACACCTATCTGGTTAATATCTTCAAAATTTTCACCTAACTCAGCCGCCACTTTTCTGCCAACTGCTTTTAAATTCAAAGCATGAGACTGGCATTTTCTTGGTATTTCTGGTAATCCAGAAAGTCTGGCAACAGCTTTAAACTCATCAACAGCAACAGGATCAACTATAAAAGCTTTTGCATTAACTTTATTAGCAAAATTATATGCAATAATAGCAGCTAAATTCGAAGCATGTTCGCCATTTTTCCCTGCCTTTAAGTCTTTGACTATTTCTTCACCAACTAAATAGGTACCTCCAGGAATCGGATCAAGCAAACCACCTCTAGCCATGAAAAAATCAAACTTCTCCAGTTCATAGCCTGCTTTTTTACAGGCTTCTAATATTAACTCCTGCCTCCAGCTTAATTGATCAATTATCTCATCAAATTCATCTATATCATCCCTGGAATGGTCCAGAGTTTTTGACCATTCCTCTTCCTCACCACTAAAGACAGCTATTTTTGTTGAAGTTGATCCTGTATTAATTATTAATGACTTTTCCAAAACTCTCACCCCATTTAATTATTATTTAGCTCATTTAAGGCCTTGGCCGGCCAATTTCTATCCTTTAATTGAGCTCGGCCAATACCTACAAGCTCTGTTCTTCCAGAACCCAATAACTTCTCGGCATAATTTGCAGTCTTTATTCCACCAGCAATTAATATTGGCGGTAACTCAGATTCATTTATCTGATTTTTAAATTCATCTGCCAGATAAGCAGTAAATCCTTCCTGACCTTTATCTAGTATCCCATAACCCTTTAAACCTCCAGATAAATCCAGCAAATCAATAGAATCTAGATAAGGCATAATTCCTTCAGCTGCTTCTGCAGGACTTAAGCCTTTTTCATCAAGATCATCTGAACCTAACCTGATTGCCAGAGGAAAATCATCGCCAACAACTTCTCTAACAGATTCAATAACCTCGCCAATAATCCTAAATCTATTACTTAAAGAACCGCCATATTCATCTTCTCTCTTATTTGTTAAAGGGGAAATAAACTGATTTAATAAATATCCATGGGCAGCATGGATTTCAATCAAATCAAAACCTGCTGTCTTAGCAATTCTTGCTGAAGTAGCATATAATTCAAGCAATTCATCGATCTTTTCCCTGGAAAGTTTTTCAGAATTATAATCTGCTTCCAGGCCTGGTGGCTTAACTCCAGAAGGAGAATAAGAATTACACCCTGTAATATTAGGATCAGCTTTAGCCCCGGCATGAGCAAGCTGAATACCTGCAGCCGATCCTTCCTCTTTAATTAAACTGGCAAGATTCTGCAACCCCTCTAATTTGCCTCCATCATTAATAGCCAGCTGATTTTCACTGGCCATACCAGCTTCATCAATATAACTATGTTCAACTATTATCAAACCATTCCCTGTTCTACCTCTATAATAATCTAATAACTCGTCAGTAACACTGCCATTATCAGTTGCCTTTTTACTGGCCAGTGGAGGTAGCACAATTCTATTCTTTAAGATTAAATTATTTATCTGAATAGGAGTCAATAATTTAGAAGTTTCAGGCATCTATTCTGCCTCCTTTAAAAAGTCAGCCAGATCATTTACTGCATCTTTTTCATCATTTCCTTCTGCTCTAATAATTATTCTATCTCCTTTACCAGCAGCAAGAGCCAGCAGACTAATTATACTCTTGCCATTAGCTGGTTCTCCATCATGAACTATTTCTATTTCAGAATCATACTTTCCTGCACGCTCAACAAAACTAGCCGCAGGTCTTGCATGCAGGCCGTATTTGCTTGTAATCTTTATCTCTCTTTCATACATCTTTATTTCCCCCTGACAAACCCAGTTAATTCTCTAAAGGCTTCAAATATCTCTTTAGTTTCTTTACCAACTTTTCCATTTCCAACAACTTTATCATTTATCTGAACCACTGGCATAATTTCAGTAGTAGTTCCTGTTAGAAAAACCTGATCTGTATTCAATAATGTATAATACGGAATGCTCTCCTCTTTTACTTCATAATTTAACTCAGGAGCCAGTCTATTAATTACTGTCTGCCTGGTTATACCATTTAAAATATAGTTAGTTGCAGGAGGAGTAATGATTGTTTCATCTTCAACAATAAATATATTGGAGCTTGAACCCTCTGTGATAAAGCCATCTCTGGTCATTATCGCCTCGTAAGCTCCAGCCTTTTTAGCTTTCTTTTTAGCTAATATATTTGGTAAAAGTGCTATCGACTTTATATAACAGCGAGACCAGCGCTCATCTGGAAGAGTAATAATCTTAACCCCTTCCTGAAAATACTTTTCCGGATTAGGATCTAATGGCCCTGCTTTCATTATTATAATAGGTTCCATGCCATCTGGATAAGCATGACTTCTTGAGGCAACCCCTCTTGATACCTGAACATAAAGTTTAGCATTTTTATCTGCATATTCTGTCTCTTTTATATAATTTTTAGCTTCTTTGATCAGAATTTCAGCCGGTGGAAGTTCAATATCAATCTCGCTGGCTGAAAATACAAGCCTCTCCATATGCTCATTTAAGGTAAATGGTTCTCCATGATAAAAAGCAACTACTTCATAAACCCCATCAGCAAATTGATAGCCTCTATCTTCAATATCAACCTTAGCATTTTCTCTATCTACTATATTACCATTATAATAAATTTTTCCACTCATTAATATTCCCACCTTATTTCAATTTTTTTAGAAAAAGTAATTGATTAATCTCAAAACCAGATTTAAAATAAGACTTAAAATAATCATTGTAGTGATTGGAAAATATAAGCTAAAATTATCTCTCTCAATCCTGATATCCCCTGGTAAATTTCCAAACCAGCTAAATAAGTTTACTCCTGATAATACAATCAGGCCAACTAAAATCAAAATAAAACCAATGGCAATTATTAATCTACCTATACTCTCAATATCAAACACAGCCCATCACCTGGATTAATTTATTTTAAAGAGGTCCAAACCATTTTGAGTAGTTATTTCAGCTACTTTATCCATAGTAAGATTATGACATTTTGCTACCTGCATGGCAACCTCTTTTACCCTGGCAGGTTCGTTTCTCCGCCCTCTGTATGGTTCTGGCGACATATATGGTGAATCAGTTTCAACTAAAATCTTATTAATCGGCGTATTACTAACTATTCTCCTTAACCATTCAAGGTTCTTAAAAGTAATCAGACCAGTAAAACCAATATGAAAATTCAAATCCAATAACTTTTTAGCCATCTCTGCGCTGCTAGAATAACAGTGAACTACCCCACCATCTTCTGGATCCCATTCTTCTTTTAATATTTTAATTGTATCTTCTTCAGCTTCTCGACTATGAATTATTACTGGCAGTTCCAGGCTCGATGCAAGCCTTAATTGGGCCCTAAAAGCCTGACGCTGTTCATCTCTTGGAGAATTATCATAATGATAATCTAAACCAATCTCTCCAAAAGCAACAACTTCTTCACTCCCTGCCAAATCCTGAAGTTTCTTAGCTGCCTCAAGATTATATGTTGAGCCTTCATGAGGATGGATACCAACTGCTGCAAAAATATCATCAAACTCTTGAGCCAGTTTTACAGCTCTTTGACTGGACTCTAAATCAGCTCCACAGTTCAAAATATATCTAACTCCCTCTGCTCTAGCTCTGTCAATAACTTTATTTCTATCTTTATTATATCTTGGAAAGTCTATATGTGCATGACTATCAAATAGCTCCATTAATTATCACCTTTCTATTTCTATAATTCTTTGTTCCTATTATATCCTGCAAAGAAGGTCTATGCAAGATGCAAAAGCCAAAGAATTTAAATGTATTCAACTATATGGTATAATAAACGAGAAAATCAATTAGATAATTACGGAGTTGATTAATCTATGGAAATATATTTTGATAATGCAGCTACAACCAAGGTTTCAAAAGCCGCTGCAGAAACTGCTTACAAAATAATGATAGAAATTTACGGCAACCCTTCCTCAATCCATAACAAAGGAATTGAGGCCGAAAAAATTTTAAAAGATAGTCGCAAAGTTATTGCTAATTACTTAAAAACTAATCCAGAAAAGATCCTCTTTACATCAGGAGGAACCGAAGCAAATAATCTTGCTATCCAGGGAGCTGCCAGTATTCGTTCTGGCAGAGGAAACCATATAATTTCCAGCCAGATAGAACATCCTTCTATCTATGAGCAATTCGATAAACTAAAAAATTCCGGCTATGAAATAACTCTGGTCAACCCTGATTCTTCTGGGATTATAAATCCTAAAGATGTAATATCAGAAATAAGAGATGATACAATATTAATATCTATCATGTATGTCAACAATATAACAGGTGCTATTCAACCTATAGATAAAATTAGTGAAAAAGCCAAAAAAATAAATAGTAATATTGTTTTTCATAGCGATATGATTCAGGCGCCAGGAAAAGTAGAAACTCTTCCTGAAAAATGGGAAATAGATCTGGCCAGTTTTAGTGGCCATAAATTTCATGGACCAAAAGGAACAGGATTTTTATACCTGAATGAAGACCATTATGTAGAGCCCTTAATATTTGGCGGCGGCCAGGAAAGAGAACTAAGAAGTGGAACAGAAAACCTTCCAGGGATAGCTGGTATTGCAGAAGCAATTAA
>SLSL01000283.1 GCA_007130465.1 Halanaerobiaceae bacterium
ATAGCAATGGAAGAAACTTTACTCGATGCGTTAGATGTTGTTTTTGGTGAGGCTGAACCAACTCAGGAATTAGATGAGGAAGAACTTGAGGAGGAAGGATTAGCTGATGTTGGCATTGATGTGGATGCTGATCCTGTTGAAGAGATCGAACCATCACCTGAAGAATTAGAAGAGATGGAAGAGACTGAGGATCCAATTGAAGACCCAGAACCGGATCCAGTTGAAATTGATGATATTGAAGATCCTGAATTAATTAATGAGATTATAAATGTATATAATCAGGCTCAGGAGGCTATTCAGCAGGGTGACTGGCAGAGTTATGGCCAGCAGATGGATAGACTTGAAGAGCTTCTAAGAGAATTAGAAGTTTCTCAATAATAGGTTGATTTAAATGAAAATAAATAATTGGCTAGAAAAGGTAAAATCAGCAGGGTTAAAGGTTGGAATACTTCCAGAGAATTTGCTGATAAAATACAAAAGAGATTATAGCCGGCAATTAAAAGATGCCGGCTCTCTTTTGGTATTTTTACAACCTTATCCGGAACTAATGCCCCCAATTTTTGGTGAGCTTGGCTATAAAATAAAGCTTTCCAAATATGCCAGGGGAGAAGATTATCACAACATATTAAAAAAGAAAATAAAAACATTAGCTAATGTTTTTACAACTAATTCAGATACCGAATTATTATGGATAGGTGTAGACAGTCATGATTTACCTGAAAAGAAGTTAGCTTATGAAGCTGGTCTTGGTGAAATTGGCTATAATACTTTATTAATAAATTCCGAGATAGGGAGTTATTCATATATTGGTTTAATGGCTATTAATTCAAAAGTTAAAGCAGATAAAATTAAGTATGAAAATATTATTGACTGTGAAAGTTGTCAACTCTGTCAAAAACATTGTCCTGGTAATGCTTTATATTTAATAGATAGAGTTCCTCAATTAAATAAAGATAACTGTATAAGCTATTTGACTCAAAAAAAAGGTATTTTAGGTTCCTGGCAGGATAAATTAATTAAAAATAATTTTTGGGGCTGTGATATTTGCCAGCAGGTCTGCCCTTATAATAATACTAAATCTGCTAAAAACATTAGAAACAAAGCAGCAAAAGGCTGGCCAGGGTTGAAAGAAATAGATCCAGAAAAAATTATTAATTCATTTATTAATAAGAAGAATTTATATAATGAATTTGCATTTAGCTGGAGAGGGAACAGGATTTTAGTTAGAAACTTATTGATAAATATGTCGAATATGAAATATAAGCAGTACTATAAAAATATTCAAAAATTAAAGGTTTCTAATTCTCCAATAATAGAGCATTATTTAAGTATTTATAATAAAACATAGTAGTTTTTCGAGGAGGTTTTATGGAATGCTAGATTTAATTATAGATGGAGAGAAGTATAGTTTTCCAAAGGGTATGGAGTTAGCAGAAATATATTCTAAAACTGATCTTCCTAACAATAGATTTGTTGCCGGGGTAGTTGATAATGAACTGGTGAGATTAGATTATATACCTGAAAATGATATAGAGATTACAACTATAAGCAGGGGCGAAGAATTAGGTAATAGAATATATCGAAGAAGTTTGTTTTTATTGCTGGCAAAAGCAGTATATGAGTTATTTCCAGATTCCAGGTTAAAGATAGAACATTCTTTGAGTAATGGTATTTACTGTGAGTTATTTAAAGGGGAACCTTTAACCAGGCATGATTTAAAGAAGATTAAAATTAAAATGAATAAATATGTTGAGCAGGATTTATCGATTAAAAAGGAGTATCTTGAGAAAGAGAAATTAATTGAAATTTATCAGAATCAGGGTTTTGAAGATAAGGTAGATATTATAAAAGCTAAACCTGGCAATGATAAAGTATTGGTTTATAATCTTGATGGATATTATGATTATTTTTATTATGAGTTACTGCCGAGCACAAAATATTTAGAAAAATTTGATTTACATTATTGTTTGCCTGGATTTGTATTATTATTTCCTCAACAAATTAATACAGACAAAGTACCTGAATTTGTTGATTCGCCAAAATTAGCAAATATATTTTTAGAATATGAAAGACTTGGTGAAATAATTGGAGTTGGATATGTTAAAGATTTGAATAATATAATTAGAGAAGATGATGGCAAAGAAATAATCAGAATTTCAGAAGCTATTCATGAGAAGAATATTGCTAAGATTGCCGATAATATTTACGAAGAGATTGACACCAGAAGGGTGATATTAGTAGCAGGTCCATCATCATCTGGGAAAACAACATTTTCTCATAGACTGGCAACCCATTTAAGAATTGATGGTTTAAAACCTGTTAATATTTCAATTGACGATTATTTTGTTAATAGAGAAGAGACTCCACTTGATGAAGACGGAAATTATGATTTTGAAGCTCTTGAAGCTATTGATTTAGATCTGTTTAATGAACATTTGATTAGATTATTGCAGGGAGATAATGTAGAACTACCTGAATATAATTTTGAAACAGGTAAAAGAGAATATAATGGTAAATACCTGCAGATTGAGGATGATCAGCCAATTTTGATTGAAGGTATTCATGGATTAAATGAGAGGTTAACAGAGGTTATTCCTAAAAATCATAAATACAAAATTTATGTTAGTGCATTGACTCAATTAAATATGGATTACCACAATAGAATTCCAACTTCAGATACCAGGTTTATAAGAAGGATAGTTAGAGATCATAAATACAGAGGGCATGATGCAGAAACTACAATTGACTGGTGGCCAAGAGTAAGAAAAGGAGAAGAAAAAAATATCTTCCCCTTTCAAGAAAATGCTGATATAATATTTAATTCTGCTTTGATTTATGAACTTGCAGTACTTAAAAAACATCTAGTTCCTTTATTAGATAGAATTGATAAATCAAGCCCGGCCTATTATGAGGCTGTTCGCTTAAAAGACTTAGTTCAACCAATATCTCCAATGCCAGAGTTAACAATACCGCCGATTTCTGTTTTAAGAGAGTTTATTGGCGGGAACTCTTATCGCAGATAATAGTTATAAATATACTCTTTAATGTCCTGCCAGTTATCAACTCTTGCTGTATATTCATCTTCAGTTGCATTGAGATTATGCTCTCTAGTGAATAATAAGGCTGTTATACCGGCGGATTTTATTTCTCTAACATTATCTAAATGGTCATCAATAAATATTTTTAAATTTTCATTCAAAGCTAATGGCGCTTTATCATCATCATGGTATAGTTTATCATAAGGAATATTGTTTTTATCTAGCCATTTTTCAGTTGTTTCTCTAAATTCTTCATGACGGGCTGTTATTAAAATGATTTTATGACCCTGTTTTTTTAAATTATTTAAAAAATCAATAGCTTCCTGATAAGGTGGGACTGAAGAAAAGATTTTATCCTTATTTTTAATTAGGAATTCTTCTATGACAGAATCTGGTAGATTATAGGCTTCTCTAAAATCATAGCTATTAGAAACTTTTTTGACTTTTTCACCAAAATGATTTATAAATGATTTATGCCAGATATTATTTTCATTATTTCCTTCATCTGTTAAAACTCCATCAATATCAAAACCGAACTTATACAAATTAATAACCTCCATTTAATAGTTTTCTTAAAAATATATTAACATGGTTTCATTTAAAATTCCAATATAAAATAGTATAATGTTAAGAAGAGGTGTAGTTAATGGGAAATCAAATGAATGATAAGTTAGATTATATAATAGAAAATTTAGCAGAGAAATATCCTGCACCTGAGACAGAATTAAATCATAATTCACCTTTTGAGCTTTTAGTAGCCACTATTCTGTCTGCTCAGACAACAGATGTACAGGTGAATAAAGTTACCAGGGAGCTCTTTGAAGAATTTAATAGTCCTGATGATTTTGCTAAATTAAATCCTAATGATTTGGCTGATAAAATAAAATCTATTGGCCTTTATAGAAATAAGAGCAAATTTATTGTAGAAAGCAGCAGAATTATTTTAGCTGATTTTGATGGCATGGTTCCAAGAAGTTTCTCAGATTTATTGAAATTACCTGGTGTTGGCAGAAAAACGGCAAGTGTTGTTTTAGTTGGTGCTTTTTCAACTCCGGCTTTTCCTGTTGATACCCATGTTTTTAGAGTTTCTAATAGGTTAGGTTTAGCAAATAGTGACAGAGTGGAAGAGGTTGAAGAACAGTTAAAAGATCTTATTCCAGAAGAATTATGGGCTGATATGCATCACTGGCTAATTTTTCATGGTAGAGAAGTTTGTAAGGCTAGAAGTCCTAAATGTGAGATATGTCAGTTAAAAAATTATTGCAATTACTATCAAAAGAAAGGAGAGTAATTAAAATGAAAAAAAGAAATTTAATTATTGTCTTTGCTCTTGCAGTTGTTTTAATGGTAGGCATGAGTTCACAAATTGAAGGTGCGTCTTTAAACCAGGCAATGGAGTATTTTAATAATGCTGAATATGAAAATGCTGCCTCTGTTTTTAGTGATTTAATTGATGAGGGAGAAGAAAGCTGGCAGGCATATTATTTTGCAGGGCTTAGTTATAATAATATTGGTCAACCAGAAACTGCCATACCTTATTTTGAAAATGCATATGAATTAAGACCTAATGACTATAGAACAGTTGTTAATTACAGTAGAGCTTTATATAGATCAGAAGTATATGAAACAGCTTATGAAATTTTAATTGATTTTGATGGTGATATTTTAGATACTCAGTATCATAACTTATTAGGATTAATTTATGCTGCTCAAGATGAACTTGAATTAGCAGAAGCGGCTTATCTTGAAGGAATTGAATTTGGTGATAACCCATATCTATATAACAATTTAGGTTTGCTCTTATTAGAAGAAGGGCGATATGATGAAGCTGTAGAGTATTTAGGAGACGCTGTTGCTCTAGAACCAAATGAAGCTTATATTTATAATAATTATGGCCTTGCGTTGTTAAATACAGGTGCTGAAGATGATGCAGTTGAGGCTTTTGAAACTGCACTGGAAATTGATCCAGGGTTTACTAGAGCTGAAAATAATCTGAATAGAATCCAGGGGGAATAGTAATGAAACTAAAGGACGATAGATTTCAAGGTTTTAATAATTATGAGCCAGGTCAGGTTTTAAAGGGACGGTTACCAAGAGGAGAAGATTTATTAAATAGTTTAACTGACCTGATTAAAGAAGCCGGGATTCGCTCAGGACAGGTAAAGGTTTTAGGAGCGCTTAGAAATGCAAAAATAGGATATTTTAATCAGAATGATAGAAACTATTATTACCATGAATTTGATGCAGGGGTTGAGATAGCTCACTGTCAGGGTAATATTTCTATGCTTGATGGTGAGCCTTTTATCCATGCTCATATAATTATAACTGATTCAGAAGGCAGGGCTTATGGAGGTCATCTTGCTGAGGGATCGGAGATATATGTAGCAGAGACTATTATTCAAGAATTTATTGGTGAACCACAGGTAAGAGTTGAGGATCCTGAAAGTGGCCTTTCTTTATGGGAAGTGTAGCGATGGCAAAAAAAATATTTGTTCTTGATACCAATGTTTTATTAATGAACCCAAGATCTATATTTTCTTTTGAGGATAATGATGTAATTATTCCAATGGCTGTTTTAGAGGAGATAGATGATCAAAAGAATAAGTCATCTGATTTAGGATATAATGCCCGAGAAACTTCAAGATTGTTAGAAGATTTAAGAGAAAAGGGGCGGCTTGATGAAGGTGTAAAGCTTGAAGGTGGCGGAGTTTTAAGGGTTGTTATAAATGGCCACGAAAGAGAACTGCCTCAAAATATTAGTTTAGATAAAATGGATAATAGGATAATTAATGCTGCCATACATTTGAAAAAAAATAGTGATAAGGAAGTTATCCTGGTTTCTAATGATATAAATTTAAGACTAATATCTGATGCTTTCGGTTTAAAAGCTGAAATGCATAAGGCAGATAGATTAACAGATGAAGACTTATATACTGGTTATACTCAGTGTGAAATTAGTGGCAATAAGATAGATCAATTTTATCAAAACGGTAATTTAAGTATTAAAGATATAGATAGCGAAATTGAATTTTATCCTAATGAATTTATTAATTTAAATACACCAGGTGGAGGTTCTAAACAATCAGCTTTAGGTATTATTGAAAATGATAAACTGGTTAAATTGAGAAATGAAATGAGAAATGCATTAGGGATTAAACCATTGAACCGGGAACAAACTATGGCTATGGAAATTTTGCTAAGAGATGAGGTTGAACTGATAACTTTAGCCGGTAAAGCTGGAACAGGTAAAACTTTACTGGCACTGGCTGCTGGCTTAGAAAAAGTTTTAAAAGAGAAAAAATACAATAGAATTTTAGTTGCAAGGCCTGTTGTGCCAATGGGTAAGGATATTGGGTTTTTACCTGGTACAAAAGAAGACAAGCTTCAGCCATGGATGCAGCCAATCTTTGATAATTTAGATTATATTTTGAAACAGAATAAGAGTTCTGATATTACTTTTAATAAATTAGTTGAAAAAGATAGGATTCAAATTGAACCGCTGACATATATTAGAGGTCGTTCTGTACCTGATCAGTTTATAATAATAGATGAGGCTCAAAATCTATCCAAACATGAAGTTAAAACTATTATAACCAGGGTTGGTAAGAATTCTAAAATTATATTAACTGGCGATCCATTCCAGATTGATAATCCATTTCTGGATAAACAGAATAATGGTTTAACTTATCTTGCTTACAGGTTAAGAGAGATAGATATTACAGGTCATATCATGCTTGAAAAGGGAGAAAGATCTGAATTAGCCAGAATAGCCAGTGAAATGTTATAGTCAATAAAGGAGGACTCAGTTAGTGTTTAAGAAGATAATAGTAGCAGTTATTACAATAATTTTAATAACTTTAACATTTAGTCTTTCAGGGTATGCCTTAGATAATGTTAAAGGATATTATTATAATGGGCAATATGAGGAAGCAATCGAGAGGCTAGAAGAATTACTAGATGAAATTGAAAGTAATTCAGATAATGAATTAAATAAAGAAATAAGTGAATATGATATTTATAGAAATTTAGCTATAATTTATCTTGAAAAAGGAGAGCAGGAATCTGCCTTAAATAATTTTCAAGAAGCTGAGTCCTTTAATGATGGATATAAAGCTATTTTAGAAAATGCAATAGCTTTATTTAATGCTGGCTGGTATGATGATGCTGAAGAGAAATTTATTAATATATTTGATGAATATGAGAATAGATTTAACGGCGATGAAAATTATATAAATCATTTATACTATTTTTCAGGATTAAATTCGATGAAAACAGGTGATTATGCAAAAGCTATTGATAGATTCCAAAAGGGCATATATTTTGATTCAAGTTATATTAAATATTACATTGGAATTGGAGAAATAGCAGAGAGCACAGGAGATATTGTTCAAGCAGCTAGAAATTATGAAGAGGCATTTAGAAGAGATACTTCTTTAACTTATCTTTTACCTACTATTGCAAGAGGTTATGAAAAAATAGGTGACCATTATCAGGCGTTTCAGTACTGGCAGAGAAGCATTAGAGTTGGAGTTGAAGAAAGTTATGCCAGGCAACGGGCTGATACATTAAGAGAAAAATATCCTGAATTAAAACCGGACCCAGACAGAGAAATACCTGAACCTTCCTGGAGAGATGTTAGACCAATTGAGGTGAGGGAATCAACTCCTGATATAGATGTTGGTTTAATAAATAATGTTAATAATTTAAGGTTTCAAGTAGATTCAGCCTTTAAAATAGTTGATGGTGAAGGGAATGTTATTTTAGATGGTGGAGATTCATACAGGGAATGGTCTATTGAACAGCGTACTAATAGGATATCTATTAAAAGAAGAGGCTTTCTTGTCAGAGAATTTCAATTTGATGGAGATCTAATTATAAAGCCTGAAAATGAGAATGGAAGTATTCTTTTATATGAGGTACAGTACGGTAGTGGTTACTTTTGGGCCAATCAGGAGGATAGGCAATATCGTGGTGAAATCAAGATAAGCAAGACAAGTCCCCATAATTTTAATGTAATTAATCGAGTGAATTTAGAGGAATATCTTATATCTGTTGTGCCTGCAGAAATGCCAGCCAGTTGGCCTCAGGAAGCTTTGAGAGCTCAAGCTGTTGCTGCCAGAAGTTATGCTATGTTTCAGATTGGAAGAAAGCATGCCGCAGATGGTTATGATCTCTGTGCTACTGTTCATTGTGCTGTTTATAGAGGTATAAATAGTGAAAATGATAGAACTACTCAAGCTGTTCTGGCTACAACTGGTGAGGTTGGAAAACATAATGGCCAGGTAATAGATGCTGTTTTTAGTGCAAATAGTGGAGGCCATACTGAGGCCAGCGAGCATGTCTGGGGTGGAGAAAGGGCATATTTGCAGGGGGTAAGTACTATTTCTAATAATGATTATGAATTCCCATTATTGCCTGCAGAATTAAGAGATTATTTAATGACCAGCCCTGAGAGTTATTCTGGTAAGGCACCATATGCCAGCAGAAATGCATATCGCTGGACCTGGGATTTACAATTAGCGGATCTTAAAGATAATTATAACCTGGGGAGGATAAAGGATATAGAGATAACTGAAAGAACACCTTCAGGTTATGTAAGAAGTCTGGATCTAATTGGTGAGAATGATAGAGTTAGTTTTAGTGGAGATAGAATCAGAGGCAGATTAGGTGGCCTCAGGAGCAATAATTTTATTATAAATAAATCCTTTGATAGTGATGGTTATTTAGAGAGAGCAATCCTTTTTGGTGCTGGCTGGGGTCATGGAGTTGGCTTTGACCAGACTGCCAGTGCAGGAATGGCAGCAGAGGGTTATAATCATAGAGTAATATTTACACATTTTTATGATGATGTAATAATTGAAGAAGCTTATTAATGAAAATTTAAGATGGAGTGATAAAAATTGAATGTTGTATTAGTTGAACCTAGAATACCTCAGAACACCGGTAATATTGCAAGAACCTGCGCAGTTACCGGTTCGTCTTTGCATTTAGTTAAACCTTTAGGATTTTCTATTGATGATAAATATTTAAAGAGGGCAGGTTTAGATTACTGGGATGAATTAGATATTAAAGTGCATGAATCCTTTGATGATTTTCTTAGTAAGCATAGGGATGATAAACTATTTTTATTTTCTACAAAGGCAGCTAAATCATATACTGAAGAAAGGTTTTCTGGTGATGAGTATTTGATCTTTGGTAAGGAGACAGCCGGTCTTCCAGAAAGTTTTATAAAAGATAATCTGCCATCGTCTTTAAGAATTCCAATGAGGGATTATGCCAGATCATTAAACCTGGCTAATTCAGTTGCAATTGTATTGTATGAAGCTTACAGGCAGCTTGATTTTCCTGTATTCCAAAAAAGAGGGAAGTTTATGCAGGAGTTTTAAGAGTATTAGAGAATATAATACTGGATGGGGTGATATTAAAATTATGAATAGTAAAGAATTAATTAAAGAATTATGTGAAACAACTGCTGTGACAGGGCATGAAGCTAATATTGTACCATTACTAAAATCAGCTTTTGAAGATTATGTTGATGATTTTCAGATAGATAAACTAGGAAATTTTGCTGCTGTAAAAAAAGGGAGTTCGAATAAAGAGGACCCGCCTAAAATTTTATTAGCAGCCCATATGGATGAAATCGGTCTGATGGTAAAAAAGATTGATGAAAATGGCTTTATAAAGTTTTCTACAGTTGGAGGAATAGATCCTAGAACATTACCTGGTCAGAAAGTTAAGGTTCATGGAAAGGAATCTATTACTGGAATTATTGGAGCCATGCCGCCTCATTTATTATCGGCTGAAGACATGGATTCTAAAGCTTATAAGCTTGATGAATTATATGTTGATACAGGCTATTCAGAAGAAGAACTTAAACAGATAATATCTATTGGCGATGTAATCTCAATGGATAGAGAACTTTTATCATTGCATAATGATTATGTTAGCGGCAAAGCTCTTGATGATAGAGCCGGGGTTTTAATGATGATAGAGGCTGCAAAAGAATTACAGAGATTAAATCATGAGATTGATGTATACTTTGTTGCAACAGTCCAGGAAGAGATAGGTATAAAGGGAGCTATAACATCTACATATGATATTTTTCCTGATTTAGGAATTGCAATAGATGTCTGTCATGGCCTAATGCCGGGGGTTAATAGCAGTGAAGCTTCTAAAATGAATGAAGGGCCAGCTATAGCTTTAGGACCTCAGGTACATCAGGATATTTTTGCATTATTAAAGGATGAGGCTTCAAAGAGGAGTATTCCGTATCAGATTGAAACTAATAACTCTCCATTTGGAACTGATGCAGCAGGAATGCAGATAGCAAGAAGTGGTGTGGCAACTGCTTTAATTTCTATACCTTTAAGGTACATGCATACCTCTGTCGAGTTAATATCTTTAAATGATGTTAAATATGGTGCCCAATTGCTGGCAAGCAGTATTGCGGCAATAGATGATGAGTTTCTGGAGGGATTAAGATGTTATTAGAGAAGCTGATTAATGCAACTGGTATATCAAGTAGAGAAAAAGAGATTAGAGATTTGATTAGAGAAGAAATCAAGGATAATGTTGATGAAATATATACTGATAAAATGGGTAATTTAATTGCCTGTAAGGGTAAAGAAAAAGATGGGCAAAAGGTTATGCTGGCAGCTCATATGGATGAAGTCGGCCTAATGATAACTGAGATTACAAGTGATGGTTTGTTGAAATTTCAGTCAGTAGGCGGTATTGATAAAAGAGTTCTGGTATCTAAACCTGTCCTTGTTGGTGAAGATAAAATGGCAGGAGTGATTGGGGCTAAAGCTATTCATCTTCAGAAAAAAAGTGAGAGAGATAAACCGATAGATTTTGATAATCTATATATTGATATTGGAGTAAACAGTAAAAAAGAAGCTGAAAAGTATGTTGAACTGGGAGATGTAGCAGTCTTTTCATCTGAATATGAAGAATTAGGAAACGGCAGGGTCATTGGTAAAGCCTTTGATGATAGAGTTGGCTGTTCAATTATTGCTGAGCTGACAGAGTATGATTTTGATATGCCAGTATTTTATGTTTTTACTGTTCAGGAAGAGGTCGGGCTAAGAGGAGCTGGAGTTGCTGCATTTGATATTGCTCCTGATATTGCTTTAGTTTTGGAAGGAACCACAGCTGCCGATGTTCCTGAAAATAAAGAACATAGGTATTCAACATCAGTTGGTAAAGGACCTGCTTTAACATTAATGGATAGAACAGTAATTGCTGATAAAAATATTTTAACTGGTTTAATTGAGGTTGCTGAAGATAACGGAATAGATTACCAATTCAGAAGAACTGATGTTGGTGGAAATGATGCAGGTGCAATTAGCTTAAGTCGTGAAGGAGTTCCTTCTGCTGTGATTTCACTTCCCTGCAGATATATACATTCGCCATTATCCTTAATTGATTTAGATGATTATAGTAAAATGAGCAGACTGGTAAAATTATATTTAGAGAGATTAGCAAGGAAGGGGATATAGAATGCTGGAAATATTAGAGAAAGTAACTGCTGAATTTGGTCCTGCCGGACAGGAAAATAATATCAGGCAATTAATAGAAAAAGAGATAAAAGATTTTGTTGATGAAATAAAAGTTGATAATATGGGGAACTTAATAGCTATTAAAAAT
>SLSL01000041.1 GCA_007130465.1 Halanaerobiaceae bacterium
CCGTTAGATTAGGAGTGGTGTATATTTTAAATAATAAGGGTTATATGCTTTTAGAAATTTTGTTAGCACTGACAATTGCTTTGATGATATTTATTTCTCTCTCTTTATTATTTAGTTCAAGTTTAAGCCTGTATCACAAAGTTTTAGTTGGGATTGGTGGGATTGAATTAGAAATAATATCAGAAAAGATTGCTACTGATATAGCTTTAAGTAGAGATATCTATTCAGGTGAAGATGAAATTAAAATTAAAGGACATGATGGAAAATGGACCTCATATTTGATTTATAATAGTGTATTTGGTCAGGAATTAGGTTTTAGAAGGGAAAAATCCAGGGATTTAGATGGAGAAATAATTTTTACTAGAGTTGATAGTCTATTGAGTAACCCGGAAAATTTTGAACTCAGTATAGAAGAGAGTCTCTATTATTTATTAATCTCATATAAAGATCATAATAATAATTTATATATTAGGGAGAGGACAATATTTAGAGGTGGTTGATCATGAAAAGGTTAAATAAAGAAGGGTTCATCGTAATAAAAATTCTAATCATCTTAATATTTATGGCGATAATTTTTCAGAGTACTGCAATATATTTAATTATTTATTCAGATATTTTTAAAGGAATAAATAACAATATTGTAAAAGAGATTGATTATGTGACCAGTTTTTATCTGGCAGAAGATTTAGCAAAAATATATGAAGATAGATTTAATGTAGAATTATTTTTTAAATTAAATAATAACAATTCTGTTGTAATTGAAGTATTTAATTTTGGAGATACTAGTATTAAAACATTGAAATTTACAGAACCAGTAAGAGGAGAGACTGTCTTTACACTGGACTAAGGAGGAAATCATATTGATATTTAAAAATTATTTTGGACTGATAATTGTTAATGATTTTGAATTAAATTATATTGGTTTAGAGGGAAAAAACAACAGGTATTATTTAAAAGAGATAATTAATGAACCAATCAAAAATGAAGCATTGAAAAATGGGCAGATAATAAGAAGTTCTTATTTAATAGACGGGATAGTAAATTTAAAGTCGAAAATTAAATATAAACCTGATTATTATGACCTTACTATTACTGCTGATGATATTAAATATAAAAATCTTAAATTACCCAGGCAGAGCAAATCAGATTTAAAGGAAACATTAAAGATTGAGGTTGAAAGAATGATTGATTATCGATTTAATGAGGTTGCATTTGATTATAGTATTCTGTCTAAAGATAGCGATAATGAAAATGTTTTTATTGTTGTTGCAAATAAAAATTTAATAGAAGATTATCATTATATATTTTTTAATACTCTAGGTAATATAAATAGAATTACAGTCCGTCAGGAGAGTATCTGGAGGCTAATGAATAATTTGAATGCAGGGAAGGATTTTATGTTTTTAGAGGTTTATGAAACTGAGATTTATCTTACTGCTGGAAATGCTAATAATTTATATTTTTCTCGGAGGTTAAAAAAACATTTGGAAGAATATCCAGATATTAATGAGATTATAGAAATGGCAGATAATTATATTGTACGAGAATTTAATAGAAAACCGATAAATAAAATCCTTATCTGGAATAGAAGTAATAAGCTGCTCCATATTAATAGAACTATTATTAAACGGATAGAAAATTTAGATTTAATAATAGAAGATGAAAATTTATCAAAAAGCAATATTTTTAATAAAACACCATTTTTACTACCAGGTTTTGGAATGATAAAATATGGAAATTGATATCAATTTAATAAACAAAAACTTTATTTTAGATTATCAGTATCAAAAGCCGATTTTTATTTTTTTAATAATCTTGATTATAGGCTTGAATTTCTATAGTCTTTATTTTATTAAAAGACCTATAGAGGAATCTTATAAAGAATTAAACAATATTGACAAATTTATTTTAAGCGAGCAAGAATTATTTGAAATTGACTGGTTAAATAGGAACCTGGTTAATTTTAATATAAACAACTGGTATAATATCATCGAAGATTTAATAGGTGATATTGGATATATTAATTCTATTCATTTTATTGATAATGCCTGGGAGATAAGAGGTGATCTTCTTGGTATTGAAAATTATCAGATATTATATGAAAGAATTAATGAATTGCGCTCATTAAATTTTGATATAAAGTTCAATAGAGTTGGATCTCTGCAAAATAGTTCATTTCTTTTGCATATGAAAATAGGTGATGACAGTTGAATAAAAAAAAGTTCTTTATCAAGAAAAATAAATTCATTATTATTAATCTGTTTTTAATATTCATTTTAACTCTTAGCATTTATAATTTAATGAGCAACAAAGAGGAACTGCAGGATATGAAATTGCAGATTTTTAGTATTAATAATAATAATTCGAGAAATTCTTTTAAAGCACAGGAGTTAGAGAATTTAATTAAATTAAGTAATGAGAATGGTTATGTAAAAGAAAATAGTTTAGAGATAAGTAATTATTTCTTAAGTGATTTAAATAATGCCAGTATAGTTATTACAAGAGAAAATCTAGCCGGAAGAGGATTGGATTATCGTTTTATAGAGGGTTATGGCGATAAGCATTCAATAAGTAGAGTATTTGATATTATTTCTAAAAAATTTAATTTAGCTTTTGAGGTTATAGAGTTTAAAGTATGGCCTGAAACTGATCTTTATAAGTTTTATCTTAAGTTTAATCAGGTAAAGAATAATTGGATTGGTGAAGATCGAGAATTCAGTTTATTAAGCTTTAGTCCTGATAGTCAGAATGAATATACAACAGGATTTTCAGAAGGTAATTATTATTATCAGAATCAGGTAGAATTTATTGTGGATAGAAAGGTTGATGATTTAATAATAACTAATCTTCCAGAGTATATTGATTTTAAAGGTTTTATAACTCGTCTGGATAAGAATTTATTCTTATTTGAGATCTATAATAAATCTTATATCTTTAAATTGAATGAGAAACAGATGATTGGAGATATCGAATATAAGTTATATTATGATAATGGATTA
>SLSL01000291.1 GCA_007130465.1 Halanaerobiaceae bacterium
CTTGTCTGCGGTAGAGTCTGTTACAATCTCTGTGAGCCATCATGTAATCGTCGTTCTTTGGATGAAGGTCTTGCTATTCGAGAATTAAAAAGGTTTATTAGTGATATAGTGCCTAAAATCGAAGGTGGTTATCCAATTCCAAAGATAAAAGAGGAGAAAAATGACCAGGTAGCAGTGATCGGTTCAGGTCCAGCAGGTTTAACAGCTGCATTCTATTTAAGAAAACAGGGGTATCAGGTAAAAATATTTGAATCTAATTCAGTTTTAGGAGGACTTTTAGCAGTAGGTATTCCTGAATTTAGACTTCCTCAGGATAAACTAAATGAAGAAATAACTGTCTTAACAACAATGGGAGTAGATGTTGAGATTGAAAGTGAACTTGGCAGAGACTTTAGCTTTGATGATCTTAAAAAACAGGGCTATAAAGCAGTTTATCTGGCATTAGGAACCCATAATGACCTTGATATTGGAATAGAAGGTGAAGAATTAGATGGCGTTTATAATGCTATAGAGCTTCTAAAAAAGATTAATCTGGAACAGGGCATAGATATGGAAGGCAAGAAAATAGCAGTTGTTGGTGGAGGAAATGCAGCTATAGATGTTGCCAGAAATGCTGTTAGGATGGGTGCAGACGAGGTTAATATTGTATATCGCCGGAGAGAAGAAGAAATGCCAGCCCATGGTGAAGAAGTTGAAGAAGCCAAATATGAAAAGGTTAATATGCATACCCAGGTGAATCCAGTCAGCGTAGATGGTGAGGATGGAAAAGTTGTTGGTCTGGAATGTGTACAAATTGAAGAGGGTGACTTTGACCAATCAGGGCGGAGGAGGCCGCAGGCAATAGAAGGTTCTAACTTTATGCTGGATGTAGATATAGTTGTAATGGCAATCGGTCAGAATGTTGATGATAAATTTAATGCTGGCGATATAAAAATTAAGATGACGGATAATAATATGATCGAAGTTAATGAAAATAAACAGACAAATATTCCCTGGATATTTGCAGGTGGTGATTGTATTACTGGCCCATCAACTGTTGTAGAATCAGTTAAACAGGGTAAGGACGTGGCAAGAGAGATTGATATTTATTTAGGTGGAGATGGTGATATTATTTCTCCAAGTGAAATAGAAAGAGAACTAAGCGGAGAAATTAAAGAAGAAGAAAAACCTCAGGTAAAAATGCCTAAAATTCTATTATCTCAGAGAATAAAGAGCTTTAAAGAGATAGAAAAAGGCTATTCTGAGGAACAGGCCAAGGAAGAAGCTTCCAGGTGCTTGCGCTGTGATGTTGAGATTAAATAGAAAGGAGGCAGATAATGTCTAATACTACTGAAAAAGTTGATACTATAAATATCTGGGTTGATGAAGAAAAATATGAAACTACTACAAATCAGACTGTTTTAGAATTTTTAAATGAAATTGAAATAAGTATTCCGACTTTATGTCATTTAAAAAATATTAGCACAACAGGCTCCTGTCGGGTCTGTCTTGTAGAAGACCAGGGGAGTGGTAAATTAATCGCTACCTGCAATACTCCTGTTATTGATGGCATGAGAATAGAAACAAACAATCGCCGGGTACGGGAAACCAGAATCATGAATTTAGAGTTATTACTATCTGATCATGAGGTTGATTGTCCAAGTTGTATTAAAAATAGGGACTGTGAGCTGCGGAAGATTACCGAAGATATGGGTATTAGAGAAGTTAGTTTTCCAGGGAAAAAGAATAAGTTTAAAAAGGATACTTCCTCTCATGCTTTAAGAAGAGATCCATCTAAATGTATTAAATGTGGACGCTGTATAAATGTCTGCCATGATGTTCAGACAGTTAATGTTCTTGAGTCAGAAGGTAGGGGGTTTTCAACAAAGATTGGCCCGGCCTTTTATAATGAGCTGGCAAATAGTGCCTGTGTGATGTGTGGTCAATGTGCAGCAGCCTGTCCTACAGGAGCAATTACTGAAAAAGAAAATATTTCTGATGTCTGGAAAGCTTTAAATGATCCTGATAAGCATGTGATTGTTCAAACTGCACCAGCAGTTAGGGTTGCGTTAGCTGAAGAATTCGATAAAGAACCTGGTACTGCAGCAACTGGACAGATGGTCACAGCCTTAAGAAAAATGGGATTTAATAATGTCTTTGATACCCAGTTTACTGCTGATCTGACTATAATGGAAGAGGGAACAGAATTAATTAATCGGATAAAAAATAATGGAGATCTGCCTCTTTTTACATCCTGTAGCCCAGGCTGGATAAATTTTATTGAAACATTTTATCCAGATTATCTCAAGCATCTTTCAAGCTGTAAATCTCCTCAGCAGATGTTTGGTGCTCTGGCTAATTCTTATTATCTGGAAAAGAATAATCTATCTTCAGATGAGCTTGTTGTCGTTTCGATTATGCCCTGTACAGCTAAAAAGTATGAGGCCGAAAGACCTGAAATGATAGGTGATGTTGATTATGTCTTAACTACCAGAGAATTAGGGCAGATGATAAAACAGATGGGGATTGATCTTTTTGATTTGCCTGAAAGTGATTATGATAAGATGATGGGCAGTTCAACAGGGGCAGCTGCTATTTTTGGGACCACAGGAGGAGTAATGGAAGCAGCTTTAAGAACGGCCTATGAGTTATTGACTGGTGAAGAATTACCTGGGATTGATTTTCAGGAGGCCAGAGGTTTAAGTTCAGGGATTAAAGAAGCTGAAGTAGAGATAAATGATCTTAAGTTAAGAGTTGCTGTTGCCCATGGATTAAGCAATGCCAGAGAACTTTTGGAGGCAATGAAAGCCGGCAAAGAATATCATTTTGTTGAATTTATGACCTGCCCTGGAGGCTGTATTGGAGGTGGGGGGCAGCCAATTTCTAGAGAAGACGGTGTGCTTGAAAAGAGAATAGAAGCCATCTATAAGATTGATCGAGAAAAAGAATTAAGAAAGTCTCATGAGAATCCAGAAGTTGAGATCCTTTATAATGAATATTTAGATGGTCCAGGCAGTGAACTTGCCCACAAACTTCTCCATACTGAATATTCTTCTCAGAGTATCTATTAAGATTTAGTTTTTCTTAAGAGCTATTTTGTTCGTGAATAGCTAAAATTTGTTTATAGTAGTGTAATTTTAAAGTTAAATTATCAAGTTACCACTCTGCATATATCATTAGTGCAGGGTGGTTTTTTTGATTTTAGTAACTACTTTACTTGACAGCAGTAATAATTATTGATATTATTGCAGTATAGAAAATAATTTGTATAACTACAAAAATTAAAGGAGAGATTAATATGTTTAAATATATGAGAAATATAATTATATTAGTTTTAATATTGTCATTAACTGTGATCTTTGCGGCTGATGTTCAGGCTGATGAAAGACCTGTCGTTGTATCTAGCTTCTCTATAATTGCTGATGCAGTGGAGCAGGTTGCTGGAGATAATATTGATCATCGGATGATTGCACCAGTGGGTGCTGAAGTTCATGAGTGGGAGTTAATTCCTGAGAATTTTGTGGCCTTAGAAGAGGCAGATTTATTCTTTTATAATGGTCTTGAGATTGAAGAATGGTTGCCCCAGGCAGAAGCTACTTTACAGGACAGCGCAAGAACCGTAGCAATTGCAGAAAATATTGGTGTAGATTTATTGCCAATCCTGTTAGGTGATTATGAAGGTAGCGATGATCCTCATGTATGGATGGATCCGTTGAAATATTACAGATATATTGAAGTAATAAGAGACGAATTAATAGAACTAGACCCTGACAACAAAATTGATTATGAAATAAATGCCGCTAATTATATTGGAGAGATCTGGAATCTACATGCAGGATTAACTGATAGATTAAGGGAATTACCAGAAGAAAATAGAATTCTGATAACCTCTGAAGCAGCATTTCTCTATTTCGCCGATAGATATGATTTTCATCATGATGCTGTCTGGGGAAGTAATTCCGAAGAAGAAGGTACACCACAACAAATATTAAGGGTTACTGATATAATTAATGAGAATCAACCTGGTGCAATCTTTTATGAAAGCACAATCTCAGATAGACATATTAGAGCAGTTGCTGATGATACTGGAAGTGAAGTATTTGGTCCATTATATGTAGATTCAGTCGCAGAGTCTGGACATGAAGCAGATAATTATATCGGTATGATGAGAACAAATATTGAGTTGATTTTAGAAGCTTTAAATTAAAAGAGGTGATTATTGATGGGTGCTAATCAATTAGCAGTTGATGCAAAGACTGTATCTGCAAGTTATTCAGAAACTAAAGAACCTATCTTATATGATGTTAATTTAGAGCTTCCTAGAGGAAAGTTTATAGCACTTATCGGCCCTAATGGGGCCGGTAAGTCGACTTTATTTAAGTTGCTCGTTGGCTTAAAAAAACCTGAAGAAGGTTCTATTAGATTATATGGAGATACAGTAAAAGAGCATAGAAAGAAACAGAAAATATCCTATATACCCCAGGAAGGAGAATTGGATTGGGATTTTCCAATCCTTGTTAAAGACGTTATTAAAACTGGTCTTTTTGGGAAACGCAATTATTCTATTTTTGATAAACTTTTTAGATTAAATTTATACAAAAAAGAAGAGATTCAAAAAATAGATGAAGTCTTAGAGTTGGTAGATCTTAAACACAAAAAGAATTCGCCAATAAAGTCTCTATCTGGAGGACAAAAGAAAAGAGTTTTCCTTGCTAGAGCTTTAATTCAGGACGCTGATATCCTGCTTTTAGATGAGCCCTTAACCGGGGTTGATCAACAGTCAGAAGAAATAATAATTGATCTTTTAAAGAAAAGTGTGGCTGATGGCAAAACAATTATAATGGCTTCTCATGATATTGCGGCTACTAAAGAATATGCTGATTTAGCTATTTTAATAAATAAGACAATTATTAAAGTCGGTGATCCAGATGAATTGATAACTAAAAAATGGATCAAAGAAGTTTTCGGCAAGAATTTACACTATTTATAAATATGAGTATGGAGGTTGTTCCATATGGCTATATATTCAATTTTTGAAGCATTTTTTATCAGAGTAATGAGTTTTATAGGTTATATATTTAGTCTATTACCAGGAGGTTTAGGAGATCCCTTTGAGTATTTATTTATGCAGCGGGCATTATTAACTGCCATTCTGGTTGGAGTGGTTTGTGGGATTCTATCTAATTTCATTGTTTTAAAGAAATGGGCTTTGCTAGGAGATTCTATAAGTCATGCAGTCTTGCCTGGAGTAGCCTTTGCCTATTTATTAGGGCTGCCCTTTGCAGCTGGAGCCTTTGTTGCTGGATTGATCGCTGCAGGTGGGATGTCATTTATTGAAATTAATAGTCGGATAAAAGAAGATGCTGCTATGGGTATAATATTGACTAGCTTTTTTGCTGCCGGGGTTATCATTATTAGTAGAATAGCCACATCGACTCACTTGATGCATATTTTATTTGGAAATGTTTTAGGAGTTCAGATGGATGCTTTGATATTAACTGCTATTATAAGTTTAATAACATTATTCTTTGTTAAAATATATTTCAATGAATTATTAATTTATACATTTGATCCAATTCAAGCATCAGCATTAGGTCTTAACAGATCTTTTTTCCATTATGGTTTAATGTTTTTGATTACCATGACTATTGTAGCTAGTCTGGAGACTGTAGGGATAATTCTTGTGGTAGCAATGCTTATAACGCCTGGAGCTACTGCATATCTATTAACAGATAGATTATCAATTATGATATTAATTTCTTCTTCAATAGGTTTTGTTTCGTCTGTTGTCGGACTTTATGTCTCTTTTGCATATAATGTAGCATCAGGAGCCTCAATAGTTATTGTAATGTCAATTATATTTATGGTTATCTTGATAATGTCTCCAAAGTATGGCATTCTTAAGTTAGATCAAAAACTGCAGGGAAGTTAAATTATTTAAATGGGGAGATTATTATGCCAACAGCTGTAATGGAAGATTATTTAGAATGTATATATGATATTATTCAAACTAAAGGTTATGCAGGCACTAATGATATAGCTGACAAGCTTGATATTCATCCATCGACAGTAAGTCGAATGATCAAAAAGTTAGATGAGAAGGGCTATATTAATTATGAGCCATATCGGGGTTTGACTTTAACAGAGGCAGGGGAACTGATTGGGAAAAGGATAAGTTCTAACCATAAGTTGTTAGAGGAATTCTTTGAAATATTAGGAATTGAAGATGAAGAAATTATTGATCAGGATATAGAAGGGATAGAGCATCATTTAAGTTCAAAAACTATCGATAATATTCTGGCTTTAGTTGATTTCTTCACAGAAAATCCAGCAAGACTTGAAGAGTTTAATAAATTCAAGAGTGGGCATTAAGTATGAGTTTTTAAATAAGAAAGTTTGAATATTGCTTTTCAATTATTTCTGTCAGGTTTCACTGGGCTGTAATCCTTGCAGTATTAGTGTTATCTGGCTTTCTTTATTTTTATTAAGCTAATTTTAAATTTTAAGACTCTTAAATTCACCCTTGACATCCCAACCTATTAATATTACACTTTATCAGGCCATGAAGAAATAAGGCAAAAATCAATAGAGAATTGGAGAAAAAATAAGTATTAAGATTTGGATTTTGGGGTGTTTAAAATGAATAAAATAAGTGATTTATTGTCGGTGAACAATTTGAATCGGGTCGTTGTTGTTCTCTCTGGTACATTCTTAATCAGTTTAGGTTTATATCTATTTTTAAATTCTAATTTTGGGCTTACACCATTTACAGTTATGATAAATGGTTTAACAAATACATTTGGACTGACTTTTGGTCAGACATCAATAATATTTAAGCTAAGTGTAATTATCTCATTTTTATTATTTACTGATAAGAAGTTTGGTGTTGGTACAATTATTAATGCAGTATTTGTCGGAGTTTTTGTAGATCTTTTGACATTAATTTTTGGTAGTTTTACTCCAGAGATTCTGGCTGTCAGGGTTTTAGTTTTGTTTTCAGCTATAATAACTGTCAGTACAGGAATAGCCATTTATGTTTCTGAAGATATGGGTGAAGGTGCAGTTGAAGCTATTATGATGTATTTTAAGAGCAAGACAGGTTTTTCTGTTAAAGCAGTTAGAATGTCTCTTGATATAAGTTTTGGGGCATTAGGATTTATGCTTGGATCAAGTCTTGAACCTGGGACACTGGTTGCAGCAATGGCGATTGGACCTGTAACTCAGAGAGTCTTCGGTGTTATTTCCAATGTTAAATCAAGTTCTTAATAATTTTACAGTAACTCCCTCCGTGACCCAGGGTCATGGAGGGAGTTTTTGGTTTTGGTGCTAGTTGGTCTGGCGGCCCATTATTTCTTTGACTCTAAGGGGATAGTCAGTTATGATGCCATCGATATCATACTGGAGGGCATTCCGAATATCATCTTCATCATTGACTGTCCAGACCCAGATGCCTTTATCGTTCTGGCGGGCAGTTCTGACCAGTTCCTGGTTAAGCATTCCGTGATAGATAGTATAATAATCAGCTTCAACTGCAGAAAGGTTGCCCAGGGCAAAATACATGATCTGATTGGTGATTATGTCCGGGTTGATTTCTTTTAATTTGGCTAGAAATACAGGATCAAAAGATTGAATATAGGCATATTCAATCATCTCATTATCTTCGACGATGTTAGCGATCTTTTCAGCAAAGATATCTGCATTATTGTCAGTCTTGACATCGATATGGATATCCATCTGGCTATCGATTAAGGCCAGGGCTTCATCCAGAGTTGGCAAGATATTATCGCCTGGCAGAAACTCATCAGGGAGTTCGGCATCAAGATTTATGATCTCTTCATAGGTTAAATCTACGATCCTATAGGGGAAGCTAAAAGTTCTAGTTAATGTTAAGTCATGGTTTAAAACTATTTCGTTGTCCTTTGTAAGTTGAACATCCATACCGACGGCATCTATATCTGCCTCAAGTGAGGCTCTGATTGCACTGAGAGAGTTTTCAAATTCGCCATCAACGATGCCTCTATGGGAGACTATTTTGATATCTCTACCGGCATAGATTGTGCTCTGAGTTGTAAAATAGCCAATAAAGAACGAAGCTACAAGATTGACTATTAAGATTAAAGCTACAGCTGATTTTCGGTTATTTAGTAAACTATAAATGAAATTTTCAACATTCTCGAATATCTTTAAGTTATAGGTCTTAATTGTACTTTCGATAAATGGATTATTTTTTGTTTTATAATATAATTTAGTTATAAAGATAATGTTTAATGGCATAAGCATCAATGAATAAGCCAGGGTGATGAAACTGGACATTGTAATAAAGTAATTATTCAATATATAGTTGATTTCGCCGCTAATGAGGCCTGGAAGATAGGAGATTCCTGTGAATATAAGAAGGCCTGCAACAAAGATTATTATATTCAGTGCTACCAATTTAAATAGGATTCTAAAGCTTACTTTTTTAGTGAGTTGAAAGCTATTTTTCATAGCCTGCCAGACTTTTTGCTTTTCGATTATTACCTCATGCATTGTAAAGATCATTCTAATTAAAAAGTAAGCAAGGGCTAAGATTATTGCGAAATAGATTATTCTAAAGATTAGATTGCCAAGAATATTATCGATTAGAAATGGCGGGAGATTAATTAAATCAGCAATCTCTGGCATGACAGGAACATTAATTGCGGGCATGATAATTAATAAAAGTAGGGCCAGGTGCAAGATACCGAAACCGATAATACTTTTTATTGATCTGGCCGCAGTAACGATACCTTCACTTATAAGAATATTTTTATTCAGGTTATTTTTATGGGTTATTATTATCAGGGTTCCAATTTCAATAAAGATAAAGATGACAGCCAGGGTGATTAAAATGATAAGCCCGATAATTCCAACTGGATCCAGGAGTATTGAAAAAGCATTTGAATTTAGAAGGACTCCAGAACTTACAGCCAGGAGTAATCTATTGAATATATAGCCAAGCAAAGGGATAAAGACATAACTGCTGAGAAGTAAATAGAGCAGACTAAAGCCAAGATATTTTTCCCAGTTTCTTTTGAAATCTCCAAAGCTTAACAGGATATGGCTTTTCATTACTTAGGCCTCCAGATTATTGTTGTTTAGGTTTTTCCAGCCGCCCGATTAGATATGGACCGATAGATACTTTATCTAGCAGATAGGTTGTCAGGATTGATAATGTCGTGCTGGTTATTACCAGCAGGACAAGGGTTAGAAATGGGTTGATCTGAATAAAGGCGATCTCTGTAAAGAAGTAAGTTGCCAGGTATAAATATACCATATGAAATAGGAAGATTCCAAAAGAATACCTGCTGATGAATTTAAAGAATTTTGGAGTTTCACTAAGTTTTGTGCCTAGATAATAGATGAGCAAAAACATGCTGCTTGAGAATAGAAGCATGTCAAACCTTTTTGAGCTATTTTCCAGGAGGTTTCCAGAAAGATACATGTAGCCCATTAAACCACCGAATGTAATGATCGCTGGAATAATTAATTTTTTCTGTTTATTAAGCCAGGTGTTAAGCTGATCGATATTGCGACCACTGGAATAACCTATGGCAAAATAGAAGATCCAGGCTGGAAATGTTCCCCAGGTAGCGCCTCTCCAGATTAGTTCTCCGTAGGGCAGAAAATCAGGTTCAACAAAATTAAAGAATCCGAGATAAGTTATATTAATTGCAAATGTAATTATTAATAGATTTAAAGGTTTAATGCTTTTTATTTTTTCATGGAATAATTTATATAATATGTAGAATTGGAATATTACCAGAATAAAATAGCCATGTCGGTAAAACCCAAAAAATATGTTGCTTAAGACATATTGAAAATAGCTTAAAACTGCTCCTCCGTTACCGATTGCTCCATTTTCATGGACCATTATAAAGGCATAAATGAAACTCATTGATATGTAAGGGATTAAAACAAGTTTTATTCTTTTTTCCATGAAATTATCTGGCAGTCTATCATAATAAGCATAGGCCAGGAGGAAGATTGAAAGAAAGACAAAGATAGGTGTGCCGAAAGTTGTAAATAATCTCAGGGTTAGTAATCCGACTCCCTGATATGCTTCCAGTGCTTCCTGGCTCTGGTGAATTTCGAGAACTCTGGTTATTGCATGGACTATTACGACTGTCATAATTGCAATACTTCTAAGTAAGTCCAGTTCTTGTATGTGTTTTTTCTTCATAAGTCTATATGATTCTCCTTATAATATATTTTATTTTCTGGTAATTTAGTTAGTAGGTAATTAAATATGCAATAGTTGATTTTAGTATCTGATTACTATGTTATTATGGATTTTGATTGTCGTCAAAAGCTTGATTTTGCAAGTAATATGCTGTGATTGTGATGATATCAGGGAAGTTAGATTTTGCAGATTATTTTCATCAAAAAAGCTTCAAATTTATTTAAATAATTATCCAAAGACCCCTCAATTATTGAGATTTATTTAACTTTATATTATTATTTTAATAAAGAGGGATTTTAAATGAATAAGGGGGATGAAAATGAACTTTTCTGAAAAAACTAGAAGATTACTGACACTGGTTGTTTTTGTTGGAGCGGTGGTTTCTTTGCTGACTTATATGAACCTGTTACCAATTGATAATACTGATATTTTTAATATTTTTTGGCCACTCTTATTAATATCAGGTGGGCTGGCAACGATTTTTGAAGATAGTTCATTTCAGAATGTTTTTGTAAAGATTGCAGGTTTGATAGTATTGATTGCTGGTATAGTCGCTTTATTTAATCATCTTGGAGACATTTTTAGTTAGTAAATGAATAATTTTTTTAAAAAAAGACGGTTTAAATGTTGGTAAATCATGATGGAGGCCGAAGTGGGAAGACACTGAAAAGACGCAGAAGCGTCACGGAAGCGACAGGGGGGCGACAGTAAACTCGATGATAAAATTAGAAAAGCTATTTAATAAGCCTAAAAGATAAGAAATAACTAGATAAGAGCCAGTGAAAAACCAGGTGAGAACCACTGAAAAACCAGAGAAGAACCAGTTAAAGACCAGGGAAAACCACCTGTTAATTTTAGCTTTTAGAATATTTAATTCTTTTAGCATGAATAGAATTGAACCTGGCTTAAAGCCCTTAATTCCAGGAAAATTCGCCGAATATGTGCTGAAAAACATTCGATTAGTAATCCGAAAGCTATATTTTTTATTATTGAAGCTAATGCCATAATGACTTAAATTATAAAGCTTATCGCTAATTAAAGATTCTAATTATTTTGGCCGAACGGCTTATGGAAATAGTTCTGAAAATAAGTGAAATTTTAGAAACGTTCTAATATAAATAAATAATGAGTTTAAGAATGAATTAAGAATGAAATAATAAAGAATTATAAAGTAATTATGGCAGTTTAAATAATACAAAAGATGATCTCCTCCTCATTCTTCTAATTCTCCTACAACAACAACTAGTTAGACAAGGTTGTTTTTTGAAGAATGAAAAGAAGAAAACAGTTGGAGGAGGAGTTGGTGTTGGCTATCAGGCCTACTTTCTATTTATTGATTTTACTGATTAAATTTAAGTTTGGTTCGTTGATAGTTATGTTAATAAAGGAAGGTGAACATAAAAGGAAAAGGATTGGAATTAATAATGGCAATGCTAATAGCAAGATAATTTTTTTCATAATAGGATACCTCCTGTAGATTAAATTAA
>SLSL01000135.1 GCA_007130465.1 Halanaerobiaceae bacterium
TAATAAATTTGTATCAAATGGTATTTTCAATAGATTCACCACCATACTTCCATCAATTTCTTCCTGCGCAATCTATTATATTATAAAATTATCTTTAAAGCAAAATAAAAATCCCCACCGGTTTCTACCAGTCGAGATAACAATTTATTACTATCAAATAATCTTATTCATTCCTTAACTAAATAGGTAATACATTCGGTCTTTCTTCGCTCTAATTTCGGTCCAATTTCGTTTTAATTACGATTCAAATTCGGTCCTCACCAAAAACCCCTCCACATCTCCTCCAGGAATGCTCCGGCTTTCCTCCGGGAATGCTCCGGGAATGCTCCGGCTTTAATGCGACAAACTATAAATAAGCTAATATTTCAAATAAGCTTTATCTAATAATATCATTATGTTATCCAGCAGTAAATACTCCGATTTTGCAAATCATTAAGATTAAATAATATCCCAACCAATTTTTATCAATAACATAATCCCTTAAAAACACTTAAAGCCCTCGTTTAGAGGGCTTTAATACATAAACTACATAAAATAATTATCCACTACTGATAGGAGTACACTGTTCGACACTTCCCATCAAGTCATAAGCAAGTAATACTTTTGTGAAATAAGCATATAATGGAATACTAAAAGCCTGCGAGAATATTCTAGGTGGCAAACTCACACTAAATGGCACTCCAAACAAACTATTCATAAAATATGGAACCATTATAATCGCTGTAATTAACTGGGTCAAACCTATTGTAATCAGCAATGTTGTAAAAGACTTTTTGCCTTTAAATAAATAACATATCATTAACCCAGGAATCAAACCAGTTAACATTGATGTCAAAGTAAAGTGAGGCATATATGCCCCCATTGGATTAATAAAAAACCCAAGCAAATCAGAAATTGCCCCTACAAACGCTCCTGCTGCAGGTCCTAAAACAGCACCAGCAAAGACTATTGGAAGTGCACCAAAACCAATTCGCACACCTTCAACTCCCATAAATGGAATCCTTATACTAAATACTCTAGTTAAAATTATAGCCAGAGATGTCAGTATAGAGATATATACCAACTTTTTAGTACTTATTTTCATGTCAACACCTCCTCTCCCCTTGGTCCATGGCAGATACCTGCACCAAAGAGAAAGGCTCTTTGATGACAGCGGACGCAATGAATGTAACGCAGCCTAAGCATTTCGTCCCTGGGCAACGTCCCATCCCAGAGCACTCTCACGCACACTCATTTACTCTGCCACTTACTGTTACAATTGTAACACAAAGTCAATTGTCTGACAAGTAAAATTTTTATTCAAGCTTTATTCCCTTATCAGCCAGTATTTCTATCAATTCACCACTTTCAACAATCTTTTTTGCATCAGCTATATCTTTAGATAATATCCTATCACCATTAAGAGCAGGGACTCTATCTCTAATATAATCATAAATTATTTTAGTTCCATCCCCTAAATCACTTATATCATTTGTCCTAAACTCTACTGCCTGAGCTGCAACTATTAATTCAATTGCAAGTATCGATTTTAAATTCTCAACTACTTTTTGAATCTTATTTGCGCTGATTGACCCCATGCTGACATGGTCTTCCTGATTAGCTGAAGTTGTAATAGAATCAATACTAGCTGGTGAAGACATAACTTTATTCTCACTTACTAATGAAGCCGCTGTATACTGAGCTATCATATAGCCTGAATTTAATCCTCCATATTCAGTTAAAAACATAGGCAGACCATAATTCAAATTACTATCAACTAAACGGGCAACCCTTCTTTCAGAAATATTACCTAGCTCAGAAACTGCCAGACTCAAATAATCTAAACTTAAAGCCAGAGGTTGACCATGAAAATTACCTCCAGAAATCACTTTATCTTCATCAGGAAAAAGTAATGGATTATCTGTTGCAGAATTAATCTCTCTATTAAAAATATCAAAAACATGTTCTATAGAATCTCGACTCGCCCCATGGACCTGAGGCGCACAACGAATTGTATAAGCATCTTGAACTCTATCCTCTCTCTTTTCAAGCACAAGAGAACTGCCTTTTACTAATTTCTTAATATTTTTGGCCACCACAGCCTGACCAGGATGAGGCCGGACTTGATGGATCAGTTCATTAAAAGGAGCAGCTATTCCTTTCAAAGCTTCCATTGTTAAACTTAATGCAATATCAGCATATTTCAACAATCTATCAGCCTCAAATAAAGCTATAGACCCTAGTGCTCCCATCATCTGGGTTCCATTTATTAGCGCTAATCCCTCTTTGCTCTTAAGCTTTATCGGCTTTAAACCAACCTGCCTTAAAGCCTCATCAGCTAAAATATATTTACCACCAAACTCAACTTCTCCTTTTCCCAATAAAGCTAAAGACATATGAGCTAATGGTACCAGGTCACCGCTTGCTCCAACCGAACCCTGTGAAGGCACCAGTGGATGAACATCTTTATTCAACATATCAAGCAACAACTTTAAAGTTGAATATCTAATTCCTGAATATCCTTTGGCAAGAGCGTTAGCCCTTAATAACATCATTGCCCTAACTGCTTCAACAGGCAATAAATCTCCAGTTCCAGCTGAATGACTCTCAATTAAATTTTCCTGTAACTTAACTGCTTCTTCAGGCGATATCTTTGTATCACTAAAACTACCGAAACCAGTTGTAATACCATAAACTACTTTATTATCTGCTACTAGCTTTTCAACCTGGTCTCTTGATTTTTCCACTCTCTTTATAGCTTCTTCTTCAAGACCAACTTTTTCTCTCTCCCTGGCAACTTTTAATACATCATAAATTTCCAGGTTCTCTCCATTAATTTTTAACATTTTCCCACCCCATTAAAATTTCTTGTATTAAAAAGATAAAGGGATGGAGCCGTAAAAGCCCATCCCATTTATAATAAAATTTATGAATATGTACTGAAGTATAATTTTACTCATTTTCTTCACCTATATTTATACTTCTTGATAAAAATAAAAAATCCTTTTTTAATTAAAATTAATTTTAAAAGCTCTATCCCCATCTAATAAAAATTAAAGGCCAGAGAATAAAATCTCCAGCCTAAAATCACCTTAATATATAATTATTCTAATTCAGGATCAGGATTCTTTTTTTCTTTATTTTGCAACTTGATATCATCTGTTTCCTGATCATCATCTTCAGTTTTTTTCTTTGTAGATTTAGAGCCTTCTCTTTCTTCTTTATCAGAAACTGAATCCTCTTCTTCGCTTTTAGGCGGTTCTATTTCTTCATCAGCTAAAAGCTTTTTTATCTGATCTGCATTAAGTGTTTCATGCTCTTTTAAAGCATTTACAATTTTTTCAACATAATGAGAATTGTCTTTTAATAATGTTTCAGCTTTACGATAACACTGTTCAATCAGACTACTTACCTCCTGATCGATTTCAGCTGCCACACTCTCACTATAATTAGGTTGTCTGGAAATATCTCTTCCTAAAAAGACCTGTTCATTATGCTTTTGACCTAATGTTAAAGGTCCAAGTTTCTCGCTCATACCATACTCAGTAATCATAGCTCTAACTATTTGAGTAGCTCTCTCTAAATCATTCTGAGCACCAGTACTAATATCATCTAAAAAGATTGATTCAGCCACTCTACCACCAAGTAGAGCAGTAACTCTATCAAGTAATTCTCTTCTGGTCATAAAGTTTTTATCATCTTCAGGTAATGGAATAGTAAAGCCACCTGCTCGCCCTCTAGGAATTATAGATACCTTATGAGTTCTATCAGCAAATTCTAGTAACTCACCTAAAAGAGCATGTCCTGTTTCATGATAGGCAACTAAGTTTCTTTCTTTCTCAGAAATCACTCTACTCTTTTTAGCAGGTCCTGCAATAACACGATCAATTGCGTCATCAAACTCAAGCATACTTATAGTATCTTTACCTCTTCTTGCAGCCAATATTGCGGCTTCATTAGCTAAATTCTCCATATCAGCGCCACTAAAACCAGGAGTTCTCTTAGCAAGAATCTCAGTATCAACTTCATCATCAGTAGGTTTATCTTCCATATGAATCTCCAGTATCAACCTTCTACCTAAAACATCTGGCTTATCTACAAGAACCTGACGATCAAATCTACCTGGTCTTAATAAAGCTGGGTCCAAAACATCTGGTCTATTAGTAGCTGCCATTAAGATAATGCCTTCATTAGGTTCAAAACCATCCATCTCATTTAATAATTGATTTAGAGTCTGTTCTCTTTCATCATGACCTCCACCTAACCCAGCGCCTCTCTGACGACCAACTGAATCAAGCTCATCAACAAAAATAATACATGGACTATTCTTTTTACCCTGTTCAAAAAGATCTCTAACTCTTGAAGCACCAACTCCAACAAACATTTCAACAAAATCAGAACCACTTATAAAGAAAAACGGAACTCCTGCTTCACCGGCTACAGCTCTAGCCATCAATGTTTTACCAGTTCCTGGTGGCCCAACTAACAAAATCCCTTTTGGAACTTCAGCGCCTAAGCGAGAAAACTTTCTGGGGTTCTTTAAAAACTCAACAACCTCTAATAATTCTTCTTTGACCTCTTCATAATTAGCAACATCTTCAAAAGTGACTTTTTTCTCGCTTTCAGACATTTTAGCCTTGCTTTTTCCAAAAGACATCATCTGACTTCCGCCACCCTGCATCCTTTGCATTATGAAGACCCAGGCAATAATTAAAATTAAAATCGGGAACATATATCCCAGAATATTCATCCACCATGGAGGTGTAGGTTCTGGTTCAGTATTTATATTAACATCCATAGCCCTTAAATTTTGCAGTAAATATGGTATATCTTCAGGCGGAACATTTACTGAAAACTCTCTGCCATCAACTGTACCTTCAGCCTTTTCACTTCCTATAATGGTAATCCGCTCTATATTACCTGCATCTATCTCTTGTAATAGATTAGTATAGGTAAACTCTTCAATTTCTTGTGGCCCTTGTTGCATGAAAAATTGCGCAATTAAAATTGATAATGCAATTAAAAGCAAATAAAAACCTATATTCTTAGCAAACTTTTTCAATCAATCTACCTCCTCTCAGTACATTAAATTAAACTTAAATAATACTTATAATATAATAACAGTTACACAGTTTAATATTATACCACAACTTTTTAGTTTTGTAAATATAATCGCTTAACTATATAATGATTCTTTCAAAACTCCTATAAAAGGTAGATTCCTATATTTCTCAGCAAAATCAAGACCATAACCAACAACAAATTTATTTGGTATCTCAAAACCATTAAAATCAACCTCAACCTGCTTCATTTCCCTTCTCTCAGGCTTATCTAATAAAGTAGTTGTTTTAATAGAAGCAGGATTCCGTGTTTCTAAGATATTTATAATATGCTTTAAAGTTAAACCTGTATCAATAATATCCTCTACAATCAGTACATCTCTATTTTCAATAGAATCATCTAAATCTTTAATTATTCTTACATTTCCAGATGATTCAGTACTATCACCATAACTAGAGACATCCATAAAATCAAAAGAAACTGGTAAATTTATATTTCTGGCCAGATCAGCCATATAGATCATAGCTCCTCTTAATATACAGATCAAAATCAATTCAGTTCCTTCAGGGTAAGATTCAGTAATTTCTTTCCCTAATTCCTTAATTCTTTCCTGCAAAGTCTCCTCATCAATAATAATTTCTTTAATATCTTTTTCTAAATACTCTAAACTCTCCATTATTGTTCCCCTTTCTTTTTTACTCATACTTAAGCATTAATATATTTTGAGTCTTTGAAGTTATTTTAAATCTATCATCAATTCTTTTTCCTGCTATCCATATAATCCTTTTTTGAGAGTCAACTAAAATTGGAGTTGTATCTCTTTTATGTTTAGGAACTTTTTCATCTATGAAGTAATCTTTAACTTTTTTGGTTCCTTCCATATTAATGGGTCTAAACCTATCTCCTGCTTCCCTATATCTTAATATTAAAGGCCAGTCCAACTCTTCATAATCTATAAATACTATATTATCATTACTAATTTTTTTCCAGTCAATTTCACCAATTTTAAACTTTTTTAATTCAAAACAATTGCCCTCTGGCAAAAGATATTCTCCTAATCCAGTTATAATTCTTTTGAAATAACCAGGCCTATGTTTTTTATACCACTTTTCAGTTCTAAAAGAAATATTATTATATTCTACTCGACAAATAAGTCCACCAGGCAATTGATAATCCTTTCCTGTATCATCTATTTCAGCTTCATCTTTTATAGCATCAACTAAAATACTAATATGCTTTTGATAAATACCTTCCAGGTTTCCTTTAACCTTAAATATCGCTTTTCTAACTATTCTTCGCTGAATTGATATATCCTCATTATATAATTCTTTTATATCTAAATCCAGATATTCTTCACCAGAATAAACTATTAATTCCAAAAACTTTTTATCAACGATATTATTAATGTATTTATGCTCATCACGTATTATATTAATAGTATCATAAAGTGTTGACTTAATCGAATCATTAAAATTCTTCTCTATATAAGGAATCAATTCATTCCTTATTCTATTTCTTGAATATTTTAATGTAAAATTACTTTTATCAATATTTGGACTTAAACCCCTTTGGTCACAGTAAGCTTCTATTTCTTCCCTCCACATACTTAAGAGAGGTTTAATTAAAAACATTTTTTGATAATAACTGGTTAAATTCATTCCTGATAGGCCTTCTAAACCTGCTCCTCTAAATAAATTAAATAACATAGTTTCAATTTGATCATCAGCCTGATGGCCAGTTAAAACTCCGTCAAAGTTATTTCTAAAATATATTCTTCTTAAATACTTAAATCTAGTTTCTCTTGCTATTGCTTCAATACTTCCAGCTTTTTCTTTATTCAACTTAGAGATATCTTCTTTTTTAATCCAACAGGCCACTTCATTATCTTCACATATACATCTTACCATTTCTGCTTCAGTTTCTGATTCTTCTCTTAATTGATGATTAAGATGAAAAACACCTAAATCAACCCCGATTTCTTCTCTTAATCTTAAAGATAAATCAAACATAACTAAAGAGTCAGGACCCCCTGACACTGAAAGCAATAATTTTTTATTCTTTTTTATTCCAGCTAAATCAAGCATATTGCTCTTAAATCTTTTATAAAGGTCCAATATAAGCCCTCTCCTTTTAAGAACACTTAATTAACTAAATTCTATAATATATAGCAAACTCCTGCATCAATTTTATCTAATCAAATAAATTATATAAATCATCTTCAAAAATCTCTATAATTAGACCATATAGAAGATCTTTATTAGAAACTTTAATATGACCAGCCGAGAAAAATTCAAGTATAGCTTCTAAAATTAAACTACCTGCAATTATAATATCTGCTCTTTCCTTCTGTAAACCTTTAACCTTTTCCCTCTCATCTATAACCATATTACTTAAATTCTTAATAATATTTCTAACATTAGCACTCTCTAAAATATACCCTTCTATTTCCTCAGGTTTAAAGCTAACTAATTCTTTATCTATAGCTGCAAGTGTAGTAATTGTACCTCCAACACCAATAAATTCTTTTTTTCTATTGGCTTTAAAATATTTTTGCAGATATTTTGTAGCTTCACTGATTATTTTTGCTTGATTGGTTTTAGAGATTTTAGAATTAGGCTCATCAATAAACCTTTCTGTAAACCTCACTGCACCCATATCTAGACTAACTTCTTTATGAGTTCCTTTTTCTCTTTCTATAAATTCAGTGCTTCCTCCACCGATATCAATGATTACACTATCATTATTATCAGTATCAAATGTTGCCCCGGAGTATGTTAATTGAGCCTCTTTATTTCCTGAAATTATATCTAAATTTATCCCAGTTTCTTCTTTTAATAATTTAATAAATTCATCACTATTATTAGCATCTCTTAAGGCACTAGTCCCGGCAGTTTTATACCTTTTAACATTAAATGCTTTCATCTTAACATTAAAATCTTTTACAGCTTGAATAGTTTTATTAATCGAATCTAAATCTAAAGCTTTATTTTCATCAATCGACTTTGCCAGTCTAGTTATAATTAAATCTTGATATATTACATTAATTTCCTTATTATCATATTCTGCAATCAATAATCTACTAGAATTACTCCCGAAATCTATAGCTGCAGCCCTATTTTGATTCAAAATCACCCTCCTCTTTGCATAAATACCTTCTACAAAAATTACAGTTAGAAGGTATATCTATTTCCTTAACTACCTCTCTTCCAACTGGATTATCCCTGGTAATAATATAATCCGCAAAATGACCATGAAGACATTTGATTCCTTCCTTTTCTCTTATTCCCGCAACCCCTGATTTTAATAGCATATTAAATAAATCTTCAGATATTTCTTTTGCATTTTCTAGCTCATTCTCACTCAATAAATCAATTCTTGATTTAGAATATCTGTTATGAGCATCCTCCAATTTTTTTCTAAATTCTTTGGTTTCATTCTTTTTTATCTTCAATCTTTCAATATACCCTGCATCCTCTAATTTAAAGATATCTTCTTTAATCACAGGACAACTTAACCAATATATAGTTGGAAATGGTTTATCATTATAAAAAGGATGGACTAAAATAACCATCGGATAATTAGTTGGACAATATTTAATTACTTTAATAACATTTTCTGCTGGGTCCTCTAACTGACCTTTAATTATATTTAGTTCTTCTAAATCACCTTCAAATAAATAATCAGACTTTTTCATATTAAATCGTTCCTCTACTTAAAAAAGCATCCCCAAGCTGAGGATGCTTTTCACTTATAAATTTTTTAATTTTTAATTACCATTTTGTCCCCGTCTCTTTGACTCTCTATTACGAAGATCCTGCTGTCTATCACTACTCTGCTTTAAAAAATCTTCCATCTTGTCATCAAATGATCTTTTAGGTGCGTGGTCTTTCCGATCTGCAGGGTCTTTTAACTGCTTAATAGACAAACCGATTTTCCCGTCATCGTCAATATTAATAACCTTAACTTTAACGGCTTCACCATCTTTTAAATAATTAGTGATATCTTTTACATAGGTGTTCGCCACCTCAGAAATATGAACCAAGCCTGTTTCTCCATTTGGCAATTCAACAAATGCGCCAAAATTTGTAATTCCTGTAACTTTTCCTTCAACTGTAGTTCCAACCTCAATGGACATGCTGTTAAAACTCCTCCTCAAAATTTTATATTGACTTAATTATAACTTAATTAATATTTCCTGTCAAATCATTCTACTTAATTAACCTTGCTCATACTTAAAGAAATTCTATCTCTTCTTTCATCTATATCTATCACCTTAACTCTTACTATATCTGATGGTTGAACAACCTCCGAAGGATCAGAAACATAACTCGTTGATATTTCAGAAATATGGACTAGCCCATCAGATTTCAGACCTATATCAACAAATGCTCCAAAATCAACAACGTTCCTAACAGTACCTGTTAGCACATGACCAACTTTTAGATCTTCTAATTTTAGAATGTCAGTCCTAAAAATCGGCTTTGGCAATTTTTCTCTAGGATCTCTACCTGGCTTTTTTAATGATTTAAGAATATCTTTTAGAGTTATTAAACCAATTTCAAGTTTATCTGCTAGATCGCTTAGTGATAAAGAAAGATTATTCAAGGAATTAATTACATCACTATGTTCTCCATAAAAAGAACTAAGAGCATAACCTATAATATTTAATATTTCTTCAGCAATATCATATGATTCAGGATGAATTTCAGTTCTAGCTAAAGGATCTAATTTACTATCAAGCCTTAAAAATCCAGCAGACTGCTCAAAAGAAACTGGTCCAATACCTTTAACATCCAGTATTTCTTTTCTTTTTGAAAACTGGCCATTCTCATCCCTATAATCACAAATCTTCTTGCTCTGAGAACTATTTAATCCAGAAACATAACTTAATAATGAAGGAGATGCTGTATTTAAATCAACACCAACTCTATTTACAACTGATTCGACTACAATTTCAAGTTCTTCTAATAAAGCTTTTTCATCAATATCATGTTGATATAAACCAACACCCACTGACCTGGGATCTATTTTTACCAATTCTGCTAATGGATCCTGTATCCTCCTGGCAATTGAAACTGCCCCTCTTAAACTAACATCCATTCCAGGTAATTCTTCTCTGGACAACTTGGAAGCTGAATAGACTGATGCTCCTGCTTCATCAACAATTGTAAAAGGAATCGATAAATCATATTCTTGATTAAGTTCAACAATTAATTCTTCAGTTTCCCTTGAAGCAGTACCATTACCAATAACTATTGAATCTATTTCAAATTTTTTAATTAACTTATTAAGTTCTTCTAAAGATTCCTCTTTTCTTGATTGAGGTTTGTGAGGATAAATATTACCAGTACAAAGCACTTTAGAACTTTCATCAATTATCGCCAACTTACAACCTGTTCTATATGCTGGATCAATTCCTAAAATAATTTTATCAGGTAAAGGAGGTTGTAATAAAAGAGCTTCTAAATTTTTAGCAAAAACATCCCTTGCATGACTTTCTGCTTCATCTGTCAACTTAGATCTAACTTCTCTTTCTATAGCAGGCCCTAATAGCCTGTTATAACCATCGACAATACTTTCCTCAATTTCTTTTTTAAAACTGCAATCCTCATCAATTACAGTCCTTTTAATCCTATTTATGATTGACCTATCAGGTGCATCAATATTTAAATTTAATACATCTTCATTTTCGCCTCTATTTAGAGCAAGAACCCTAAAAGGAGGAATAGATTTAATTGGCTCAGAAAATTCATAATACTGTTCATAAACACCTTTATTATCTTCTGCATCATTTTTAAGTTCACTAACAAAATTAGCCTGATTCCAAAACCGCTGTCTTGTTAAATTTTTGATTTCAGGATCACTAGCAATTTTATCAGCAATTATATCCTGAGCACCAGCGATCACTTCTTTTGTTTCTTCTAATTCTTTTTCTTCATTCAAATATTTTTCTGCTTCAGTTTTTAAATCTTCTTCGTCTTTACTTACTAAAATAAATTCTGCAAATGGTTCCAGACCCTTCTCAATGGCCCGTGAAGCTCTGGTCTGTTTTCTCTGACGATAAGGATAATATATATCTTCAACCTCTTGCAACTTTTGAGCAAAATTTATCTTTTGCTTTAATTCATCTGTTAGATTGCCCTGATCTTCTAATTTATTTAATACATCTTTTTTTGTCTTTTCTAAATTTGCTTGATATTCTAATCTGCTCTCTATATCTCTAAGTTGTTCTTCATCAAGCTCTCCAGTTTTTTCTTTACGATATCTTGCCAAAAAAGGTATAGTATTGCCTTCATCTAAAAGATCTCTAACTACTTTCACCTGTTTTTGACTATAATCAGTATCAGCAACAATCAATTTTATTCCTTTAGTCGACAAGTTGTAAGCCATCAAAAATTTTCCTCCTATTAACCCTTAAAATATTATGATTAAAACCGGTCATGTTTTAATCATCTTCCTTAACCGGTATAATTAGTTCTTCTCCTGGTTTTACAAGGCCTAATTTTTCTCTAGCCAGCCTTTCAATATAATCTGGATTATCTACTAAACTTAATTCCCTCTCTAACTGTAAATTTAACTCTTTGGTTTCATCAATTTCTGA
>SLSL01000266.1 GCA_007130465.1 Halanaerobiaceae bacterium
CTGGCCGATGAGGGAATGGAGAAGTCGGCTGGGATGGCGGCTACTATTGGGGCTATGTCTGAGCTTGACTCTAAAGAATGCAAACTGCTGCAATACCCATCACTACTGGCATCTGCGGCGTCTGAGGCCAGGATGACAGGGAGTTCTAACCCGGCGATGTCTCTGGCTGGCAGTGGCAACCAGGGGATAACGGCCTTTCTGACGATGATTGGAGCTGCTGAGGCGCTGGAAAAGAGTGATGAAGAACTGAGCAGGGCGCTGGCGCTGGCTATATTGATATCTGTATATGTGAAGTCGAAGCTTGGCGTGCTGTCGGCGATGTGCGGAGCTGGTGTGGCTGCGGCCTTTGGAGCCAGTGGTGGGATTGTTTATCTGCTAGGAGGCAGCAATAAAGATATTTTCCAGGCTGGCTTAAATTTATATGGGGTGCTGACAGGGATTGTCTGCGATGGTGCCAAGAAGGGCTGTGCCTATAAGGTGGCGCTGTCGTCACACTGGGCAGTTCAGTCTGCTGTGCTGGCGAGTCAAGGGATTGGCCTGAGCCCATCTGAAGGGATGCTGGCTGATAATATGGAGGATTTGCTGGATAACCTGGCCCGATTGAACAGCCCGGGGATGGATAGCACTGATAGAGAGATACTTGATATTATGCTGGAGAAAGAATAATATATTATGCTAGAGAAAGAATAATATATTATGCTGGAGAAAGAATAATATATTATTATGGAGAAAGAATAGTTTTGATGATAAAAGGGATAGTGCTAATATCTCATAATTGTAGTAATAATAACTGTTAAACTATGTAAGTAGTTATAGAAAGCAGGGATAAATGTTGGTGCTGTAATGGTTTAAAGCCTGATGGTGGCGGAATTTATAATTTGTATATAATGTAAGGGTATGGTATAATTAGGAGTGAATAAAATTAGTTTTATTATGAGTTTATAGATGAGATAGTTTACTTATAGCTACATTAGAGAGATTTTATTTGTAGATATATTAGAGATTAGAGAGTTTGCTTGTAGATATATTAGATGCGAGGAAGTTTATTGGGGGCTTTATTTGATGATGGGGAGTTTTAGATATGGAACCTTATTATAAGTATTCGGCTTATTTGAGAGATAGATATGGTGAGAAGACTTACAAACTGCCGGTTAATCTGCCGCTGACCTGTCCGAACAGGGATGGCCAGCTTGGTAATGACGGCTGCTATTACTGTGGCGAGCAGGCTGCCGGTTTTGAGAGCGAACCTGATGAATCGGTGCGGGACCAGTTACTGGAGATGCGAGAGTATATTGGGGATAGATATAAAGTTGATAAGTTTATTGCCTATTTTCAGAATTATACCAACACCTATCTGCCACTTGATAATTTAAAGAGTTATGTGCGAGAGGCGATGACTGTTGATGATATTGTGGAGATTATCTTATCGACCAGGCCTGACTGTGTTAATTACGAATATCTGCAGGAGATAAGGAACCTGGTGCAGACTGTGAATTCTGAGATAAACCTGACTCTTGAGTTGGGTCTGCAGACGGTAAATTACAGGACTTTAGAAAATGTAAATCGGGGCCATACCCTGGCGCAGTTTATTGATGCTGTGTTGACGGCCAGAACTTCTGATTTTGGAATTGGTGCTCACCTGATAATGAATCTGCCTGGTGATGAGATGATTGATGTGAAGGAGAATGCCAGGGTGCTTTCGGCTTTGAGGGTGGATAATGTTAAACTTCATGCTTTATATTTGCGGGAAGGGACTGAACTGGCCAGGCAATACCAGGCCGGTGAATTTGAAATAATCAGCCTTGAGGAATATATTAACCGGGTAATTACATTTTTGCGATACCTGGATCCGAGGATTGCAGTACAGCGTTTAATTGGCCGGGCTCCTGAGGAAGGCAGTGTATTTGTTAACTGGGATACAAGCTGGTGGAAGATTCATGATATGATTATAAATGAGATGAATAAACGGGGTGTTGAGCAGGGAGATCTTTTTGATTACCTCCAGGGGAGTGCATTAGCTAAATTCAAAAACTAAATACAGAGAAAGAAATAAAGATAACGATTATAAATTTTAGCAAGTTAAACTGCTAAAATTGTCGGATTATTTTATATTTTACTTTCGGGTATAATAATACCCGATTATTTTTATTTATTCTAAATTTTTTGCAGGAGTTTTTTAATATATGGCTAATTATATTATTAGTACTGAGAATTATTTTTGCGATGTTAGCTGGAAGATGTTAGTTATAATTTAGCTAGAATTAGCTAGAAGATATTAGCTAGAATTAGCTAGAAGATATTAGCTAGAATTAGCTGGAAGATATTAGTTATAATTTAGTTATAAATAGCCAGGAGATGTTAGTTAGAATTTAGTTAGAATTAGTTTTGTAAAATATTTAGATGATGGGGTGGATAATACTATGGATATTCCTCAGGCTGTGGAGTTTAGCCACTATTTACTGGCAAGGCAGATTGACGAGGGAGATTTTGTGATAGATGCGACCTGTGGTAATGGACAGGATACCGGTTTTCTGGCCAGGTTAGTTGGAGAGTTTGGCAGGGTTTTAGCCCTGGATATTCAGGAGGATGCGATTGAATCGACTGAATTGGAGTTGAAGGATCGGGGCCTTAAAGACCAGGTCGAATTGAGACAGGCCGACCATTCCAGAATTTTGAGTCTGGCCAGATCTGAAGAGAGAAGGCCTAAGGCCATTGTCTTTAACCTGGGATATTTACCTGGTGGCGATAAATCAGTTGTAACTAAGGCTGCAAATACGCTGCCGGCATTAAAAGATTCTCTGGAACTGCTCAGAAATGGCGGATATTTAGTCGTTACGGCCTATCCAGGACATGAAGAAGGTTTAAAGGAGAGGCAGGAGATTGAGGCCTGGGCAGAGAAATTAGATAATCAGGGTTTTAATGTCGCCCATTATAGGTTTTTAAATCAGGAGAAGAACCCGCCTGGGGTATTTGTAA
>SLSL01000290.1 GCA_007130465.1 Halanaerobiaceae bacterium
AACCTTCCTCTTTCAGTTCAGCTTTCACTTTTTCTAAGGTAGCTTCGTAATCTAAATCTACTTTTTTCTTCATGCTATAATTACTCATTAAATATTACCCCTCTCCTGGCTTAAAACCAATTTGGTAATAAATTTCAATCTCCAGGAATAATTATACTGCTCATGGCAATATAATTATGTTAAGTCATTACATCATTTCTAAATTCATTTAAAATCTACCCACTTTGAATCATTCTTGGAACTCTCAACGCATTTTTCAATGAATTTAACTCCTCTTAACCCTTCTTCTAGCTTAGGATAATCAAAATCAGAAGGGTCTATACTGTCCTTTTCTTTCTTAGCCTGGACTGCAGCTGCAAAATTACTGTAAATATTAGCAAAGGCCTCAAAAAATCCTTCTGGATGACCAGCCGGAATACGAGAATTCTCTTGGGCTTCGTCCCCTAAATATTCATGCCCCCGTGAAAGCATTCTTGGAGCCTCATTCAATTTTGTAAATTTTAAAAGATTTGGATTTTTATGATGCCATTCAAGCGATCCTTTTGATCCAAATATTCTCAACTTCAAGCCATTCTCATTGCCAATTGCAATCTGGGATGCCCAATACATGCCGCTTACCCCATTATTATATTTAATCATAACTCCACCGTTATCATCCAGTTTCCTTCCTTCTACAAAGATATCTAGATTAGCACTCAATCGGGAAATCTCACAACCGGTCATGTAACTAACTGTATTTTCAATATGACTGCCAATATCAGCAATACAGGTAGATATGCCTGCCTGATCAGGATTGGTTCGCCAGGCCGCTTGCTTGTTATCAGCTGGAGCTGCCAGCCATTCATCAGGGTACTCACCCATAATCATTCTGAGTTCGCCTAATTCGCCCTCTTTGATCAAGCGCCTTGCTTCTTTAACCATAGGATATCCTGAGAAAGTATACGAGACACCAAAAAGCGTATCGGTTCGATCGGCCAGTTCCTTCAATTCTTTTGCTTCAGCCAGAGTTGTAGTCACTGGCTTATCACAGAGTACATTTATTCCCTGCTCCAAAAAGGATTTAGCAATTGGATAATGGGTGTTATTCGGGGTGGTTATTGAAACAAAATCGATACCACCATCCCGAGAAGCTTCCTGTTTCGCCATTTCCTGAAAATTATCATAAAGCCTGTCTTCATCCAGACCCAGATCTCGTCCAATAGAAAGGGTCTTATCGTAATCTTGAGAAAAACTGCCAGCAACCAGTCTGGCAGTATTGTCAAGTCTAATTGCCCGGCGATGAACATCTCCAATGAAAGCTCCTGGTCCTCCACCAACCATGCCATACTTTAAACAATTATTTTTCATGATTTACCTCCTGTTGAGATATTTTAAAACTATAAAGTTAACTATTTGTGCTCCATACTACTTTTTGATAAAATATAAGTGACAGGATGGAGTGCGCTGCGGTTCTCTTTTTAGGGGTAAAATTACATTCTCATCATTGGAATATCAATGACATCCTGCTATAATAATATTATTTTGGAATTGGATATAGTTTTCCTCCATCTGTTTTAATATATTTTTTCAGTTGGGCTTCTTCTGAATTGGAGAGTTCAAAAGAACTATTCTCATATTTTTTGATTATTTTTAATCCTAAATCTAACATCCTTGGGTCTCCTGGGCTTAATGCAGTATCAATATCCTTTGACAGGGTGAACCTTAAAGCAAGTTCAGCTAATTCATCATTATCATAAATAGGTTTATACCAGGTGTTATATCTATTCTTTTGTTCCTCTGGATTCCACTGCCGCTGAGCCAGTGCTTTTATAGCCAGAATACCTTTCTCTGTTTTTCTGGCTTCTTTTATTACTTTATCCCACTGATTTTGGTACCAGTAATTCCAGTTAACAGGAACCATTATAGTGTCAAAATCAAATTCTTCCATTAATTTTAGTGCTGCCCATTCACTATGGGCTGAAAAACCGATATAATTAATAATTCCTTCATCCCTGGCCTCTATGATAGCTTCTAGAGCCCCGCCTTTTTTTAGAGAACTATTTAATGATTTTTCATTTGTAACCTCATGCAGTTGATAGACATCAAAATAGTCTGTTTTTAGCAAATTCAATGAATTCTCAATATCTTTCCTAACTTCTGAAGCTGTTTTGTCAGGCTCAGTTTTACAGGTTAAGATAACATCTTCTCTATGAGATTCAATAGCTTTTCCTAATTTTTTTTGTGAAGTCCCATAAGTAGGTCCAACATCAAATAAATTTACTCCAGACTCAATAGCTTTAGTAACAGTTTCATTAGCTTTTTCCTGTAATAATTGATCTAACATGATACCTCCAAAAGATAGAATGGAAACTTTAAGGCCTGTTCTTCCTAGAATTCTATAATTCATATTATCCCTCCTGAAATTACTGTTTGCTTACATTTTATGGTAACTATCATATTTTATTTGATGTTAACATTAACTTAAAATATCAATCTGCATGGTCTAGTAAGAAAACTCATCAATTAATAAATAAATCCAGTTCAAACTAACTATCAGGATTAATCCAAATTTTCTACTGCTGCTCTTTCTATAGCCAGACCGTCTTTATAACGCTGCATAAATTTCTCGAATCCTTTTACATCTTCCTGATCTGGCTTAATTACTTTTTCGCTCTGATTGGTAAATATCTTATCATTTAAAAACATTTCCAGGTCCTGGTTATCTTTCATATTTAAATGATAGGATGCAAGAAGGGCTATGCCCCAGGCTCCACCCTCCCCGGCAGTTTCCATAACAGATACAGGTGCATTTACAGCTGCTGCCATAAATTTCTGGGCGACTTCTTCAGTTTTAAATAATCCGCCATGGCCAAGCATTTTATCAAGCTTAACATTTTCTTCTTTTAATAGAATATCCATCCCAATCTTCATTGCACCTAAAGCACTCTGCAAGTTAACCCTCATGAAATTGGCCAAATTAAAGTT
>SLSL01000050.1 GCA_007130465.1 Halanaerobiaceae bacterium
ATACCATTCTGGATATTTGAAACAGACAATGGCTATCAAATTGATCGTCATATTCCATTCTATCCATTAAGCAAAGAAGAATATAAATTATCAAAGCTCAAAAAAGCTCTTGCAGTATATAGAATGGCTTTTGGCCAGGCCCGTCAGGAAGATCTAATCGATTTTATTAATAATAATATTAGCACTGAAAGGCATAAAGAGCTTATAGAACATCGAATAGATTTATCACCGTAAATATATTTATTATTGTTAATTAAAAAAGGGACGATAATATGCAAAAACCAGAATTATTATTAGAGTTAGAAGAAAGATTAAATATTTTCGATAAAAGTATTAATAAACGAGCATCGGGTAGGGTTATTGATTAAATAAAATTTTGCAAAATAAATTTAAATAAGATAAAGATTTTTGTTATCTTACTAATACTATCATCAAGAGAGCTAATTATGGATCTTAATAACTTAGAAAAAACAATAGAAAACATTAAAATAGCATATAACAGGACTTATGCTGAAGATATTTTGCAAGAAAAAATCAGCAAGATTAAGGATATCTATATGAGTAGCTGAAAAAAAGAAAACTTAGACTTTATCAAGGTCATTTAAAGCTGTTTCAAGTTTGGTTTTAAGTTTTCTATAGATATTCATTAGTTCATAACCTTTAGAAGTTAGCTCTGAGCCGCCACCATCCTTGCCGCCAACTGTTTTTTCGATAACTTCAGCTCCAACTCTTTTTTCTATCTTTTTAATCTTGCCCCAGGCAGTTCGATAGGACATATTCATTTCTCTGGCAGCCTGGCTTAAAGAACCGGTCTTTTTAACTTCTATTAAAAGTTGGTAAAGTCCAGGTCCAACAATCTGTTCTCCTTCATCATTGTCAAGCCAGCAACGAAAATTAGCTTTCACTCTTAACCCTCCAGTTAATCAATAGATTAATTCGCCATCTAGAAATTTTTCAGTTAGGTTTCTCTCTGGGTTATTAAAAAATTTATTTTTTTCTGCAACCTCAATCATTTCCCCCTCATATATTAATCCAACCCTATCTGCCAGCCGTTTGGCTTGCATGATATTATGTGTAACCATAATAATTGTTTTGCCAGCTTTTTTAATATAGCGCTGGATCATTTTTTCAATAATACTGATATTTGAGGGATCAAGATTAGACGTCGGCTCATCAAGGAGAAGAACATCTGGCTCAAAGACGACTGCCCTGGCCATGGCAACTCGCTGGGCCTCGCCTCCAGAGAGTTTATCAGCCCTCTGATCTTTGATCTCATAAAGCCCAAGATACTGAAGAAGTTCTTCAATCTCTGAGCTTTTTGCTTTTGTTATCTTAATATCCCGGATCTCCAGCGGAAATATAACATTTTTCCAGACTGATTGATGGAGCAGGGCTGAGCGCTGGAGAACTGTTGTAATTGAGCGTCTCTGGTCAAGATCAGGTAGGGTGCCATCTAAATAGCCATTACCATTGTATTTAATCCTGCCAGAACTCGGTTTTTCCAGGAAATTAAGGAGCCTGAGTAATGTGCTCTTACCGGCACCACTGGGACCGACCAGGCCAAAGATCTCCCCAGTCTTAAATTCTAGTTCTTTGATATTTAAGATCTGCTTGCCATCATATATCTTACTGATATTTTCTAGTTTATATGTAATAGACATTGATTTAGCTCCGCTCCTTTTCCTGAAGATTGAGCATGAAGATATTAATTATAAATGTTATAACCAAAAGAATTAATCCTAATGCAATTGCCAGACCGAACCTGCCTTGCCTGGTCTCAAGCATAATAGCAGTTGTTAATACCCTGGTTTTCCCCTGTATATTACCGCCAACTAGCATGACTGCCCCGACCTCTGAGATAACTGCACCAAAACCGGCAATGATAGCAATCAGGGCACCTAATCTGGCCTCTTTAATAATTGTCCAGATCATCTGGACCCTGGTAACACCAAGGGATCTGAGCTGGAGCAAAAGGTTTTTATCTACTCCCATAACTGCTGTCATGATAAAGCCTGCCACCAGGGGCAGAGCTATAACTGTCTGGGCTACAACTATTGCTCTTGTTGTAAAGAGCCAGTTTAAATCTCCTAAAGGACCGGCATTTGAAAAGATAATAAAGACAAATAGGCCGACAACGACCGGGGGAAAGCCCATTCCGGTATATAAGAAGGCGGTGATTATCTTTTTACCAGGAAAGTTGGCCAATCCGAGAAATGTACCTAAGGGTAGACCAATAAGCACAGAAAAGACCAGAGCTGTTCCGCTAACTCTCAGCGAAACGGCAATGATCTGTAAAACTTCTCTATCTAAACTAATTAATAATTTTAATGCCTCCTGAAATCCTTCAATTAATGTATCCATTTATATCACCTGAATTGCATGTATTATTTATAAAACTCTGTTTTCTGCTGTTATTTGCTACATGATTTGTTCTGCATCAGAGAAAAATAAGGGTTGACCGAATTTCTCAGTCCCGTATTCACCTATTAATTCCTGAATATCATCTCTTACCAGAAAATCTACCAGTTTCTGAGCTGCTTCATAATTTACATTTCCAAAGACTTCTGGATTAAGTGGGATTATCCCATATGGATTGTTTAAGGCTTCGTCGCCTTCATATAATATTTTTAAGTTGGCTATCTCTTCTGCCATTGAGAGGAAGGTTCCTCGATCAGCCAGGGCATATCCAGCCATTTCGTTGGCTGTTATCAAAGTTGAACCCATACCCTGGCCAAGGGCATTGTACCAGCCAGTACCTTCAATATCTTCCAATCCTGCCATTTCCCATAGTTCCATTTCTTTAACATGGGTACCTGAGTTATCACCTCTAGATAGAAATCTAAGTTGTCCTTCATTGCCAGCTTGATATAGTTGCTCTATAGTAGCTTGTATTCCTGCACCTTCTTCAGCAAGATCGCTAAGACCTGCAGGATCTTCAGGTGGTCCGACGATTACAAAATCAT
>SLSL01000221.1 GCA_007130465.1 Halanaerobiaceae bacterium
TATCAGTTTAGGTGTATTAGTTGGGATTATGAATGTCATAAATAGAAAGGTGGAATCTCAGAATGGATAGTGTTCAATATATATTACTGCTTTTTATAAGTACTGTTTTAATAAACAATTTTGTCTTAATCCGATTCCTTGGGATATGTCCATTTCTGGGAGTATCCAGATATGTAGACACAGCTTTTAGTATGGGGTTAGCTACAACTTTTGTTATGACTCTAACGGCTTTCGCTACATATTTTATAAATTCATATATTCTTGTGGCTCTTGATTTGCCTTTTTTAAGATATGTCTCATTTATAATCGTAATAGCATCATTAGTTCAGTTTGTTGAAATGTTTATTAAAAAGGCCAGTCCTGTGCTTTATAAAGCATTAGGTATCTATCTTCCTTTAATAACAACAAATTGTGCGATTATGGGTATGGCACTTTTAATACCACTAAATGAATATAACTTTATTGAAAGTATAGTATTTGGTTTTGGAGCTGGTGTTGGTTTTACACTGGCAATAGTTTTAATAGCTGGTTTAAGAGAAGAACTAGAATTTTCAGATGTACCTGAAGCTTTACAGGGCGTTCCGATAACATTAATCCTGGCAGGTATCATGGCGATGGCTTTCATGGGCTTTGCCGGTCTGGTTACTATCTAATTAAATGGAGGTGTAATTGATGCAATCGACTTTTCTCTATTCCGTTCTTAGTATGGGCGGACTGGGAGCCCTGCTGGCATTAGGACTAGGAGTTGCTTCGAAAAAATTTCATGTAGAGCGGGATCCCAAAATTGATGAAGTAAATGAAGCTCTTCCTGGCGCTAACTGTGGTGCCTGCGGATACGCAGGTTGTGATGCCTTTGCAGAAGCAGTAGCTAATGGAGATGCTCCAGTAACTGGTTGTCCAGTTGGAGGCGAAAGTGTAGCTGAAAGACTTGCTGAAATAATGGGATCAGAAGCAGAAGAGTCTGAGGAGCAAGTTGCTCAGGTATTATGTAAAGGTGGTACTAAAGAGACTGCCAAAGCAGCTGAATATGAGGGAATAGAAACATGCACAGCAGCAAGTGTAGCTGGTATCAGCGAGAAACGTTGTAGTTATGGTTGTCTTGGTCTTGGAGATTGCGCTCATGTTTGTCCTTTTGATGCAATTACAATGAATACTAATGGACTCCCTGAAGTAGACCCTGACAAATGTACCGCCTGTAATAAATGCGTTGAAAAATGTCCCCATGATTTATTTGTACTTGCTCCAGTTTCCGGAGAAAATCATATTAGATGTTCTTCCCATGATGGAGGTAAGTTTGTGCGTGGGATCTGTGAAGTAGGCTGTATAGCCTGTACCCAGTGCGTGAGAGTCTGTCCAGTGGATGCAATTGAGATGCAGGATAACCTTGCTGTACTGGATTATGAAAAGTGTATTAATTGTGGTCTTTGTGCAGAGAAATGTCCAACAAATACTATAGATTTTTATGGTGAAAAAATTGAACATATAGAGATAACTGATGATTGTGTGGGGTGTACTAGATGCGCTCCTGAATGTCCAGTTGATGCTATTAGTGGAGAATTAAAAGAAAAACATATAATAGATCAGGAAAAATGTATAAAATGTGGTATCTGTTATGATGTTTGTAAAGTTGATGGAGCTATTAAAAAAGAATATTAGTTTAAAATTTATATTGAATGAAAGATTAAACCTGGCCAATTTTGGCCAGGTCTTAATATATAATACTTATGGACAATAGAGGCATTAAATGTTACAATAATAGTTGTTAAACTATATTAGGAGTGTTATATCAAATGAGACGGACTAGAGTAAGAATGATTGTAATATTAGGCCTCTTAATTTCTGTAGGGCTAGTTCTACATGTAGTTGAAAGCTTATTACCATTAAGCTTTTTTGTGCCTGGAGCCAAGATTGGCCTGGCTAATATATCCAGTCTCTTAGGCCTTATAATTTTTGGTTTTAAAGCAGGTTTATTAATACTATTTGTCAGAATTTTAGCAGGCTCTTTATTAGGAGGAACTTTTCTATCTTTCAATTTTTTTATGAGTTTAAGCGGTGGGGTATCTGGTTTTATTTTGATGAGTATAATTTATCTAATTTTTAGTGATTATTTTAGTCTGATAGGTATAAGTATTATAGGTGCAGTATTTCATAATTTTGGCCAGATAATTGCCGCTTCATTTATTATTAGTAATTTTGGACTTTTGTACTATCTTCCTTACTTAACTTTATTGGCAATACCCTCAGGTATTGGTATTGGATTAATAGTCCAGTTCACTGAAAATTATTTGCCAGAAGAAGTTGTGACTGTATGAAGATAAATAAAAAAGATTTAATTTTGGCTTCTGCATCACCTAGAAGGAAAGAATTATTAAATAGATTATCTTTAGATTTTAAAGTTCACCCAAGTAATATAAATGAAGATCAATATACTGCAGATTATCCTGTTGATTTAGTAAAATTATTGGCTGCAGAAAAAGCAAAGGATGTAGGCAGTAGTTATAATAATGCTATCATTATTGCAGCTGATACAATTGTGGTTTATAAAGGTCAAGTTTTAGGGAAACCAGAAAATGAAAGAGCGGCATTTAAGATGTTAGTAAATCTTTCTGGAGCAGAACATTACGTTTATACAGGTATAGCATTTAATATAATTGAAAATAAAACTCCTGTATTAATATCTGATATTGATTGTTCAACAGTAAAGATGAGAGATTATGATGATGATGAAATTTACGAATATTTAAATACAGGTGAATATAAAGATAAAGCTGGTTCATATGCAATCCAGGGATACGGAAGCCTTCTTGTAAAAGAAATAAGGGGTTCATATTATACTATAATGGGTTTGCCAGTTCATAAACTAGCAGATATTTTACCTGAATATAATATTAAATTATATAATAAAATATAAGTGGACATAATTCGAGGACCTTTCATAAGATTTAGGAGTATTTATTTGAAAGAGATGAGTTATACTATTAAAGAATTACCAGTTGAGGATAGGCCTAGAGAGAAGCTTATGACCTTTGGCGAGAATAAATTGTCTAATTCAGAATTAATTGCAATACTATTAAGTAGTGGGATTAAGGGCAGAACTGCAATAGAATTAGCTCAGGATATTTTATGTCAATCAGGCGGGTTATTAGGCTTAGCTGATCAGAGTGTTGATGAGTTAATCCAGAAAAAAGGTATTGGACAGAGCAAGGCAACTCGTTTGAAAGCCGCTTTTGAGCTAGGAAGAAGGCTTTCAGATTTTGCCCCTGCTAAAAAGACTGTTTTAAGATCTCCAATCCATGCAGTTGATTATATGCAGACCAGGCTGAAATTAAAAAAACAGGAAGTATTTATTGTTGTTTTGTTAGATATTAAAAGTCAGGTCATTAAAGTTGAAGAGATATCAAAAGGCGGTCTTGCCAAATCTATAGTTCATCCCCGAGAAGTCTTTAAAACAGCAATTAGGGCCAGTGCTGCAGGCATTATACTTGGACATAATCATCCAAGCGGAAATACAACAGCAAGCCCAGAGGATATAACTATAACTAATAAATTGATAGAGGCAGGAAATATAATAGGGATAAAAGTTATTGACCATTTAATTATTGGGGATAACAATTATTTAAGTATGAGAGAAGAGGGTTTAATTGAGTGTTAAGTTTTCTTTTATAAAAGTCAGGAAGGTGAAAATATAATGTTAAGCAAGTTATTAGGAGCACCATTTTCTAGAGATATGGGTATAGATTTAGGAACTGCAAATACTCTGGTTTATGTTAAAGGAAAAGGTATTATTATTAGAGAGCCTTCTGTTGTGGCATTAAAGAATAACAGCAAAGAGGTAATAGCTGTTGGAGCAGAAGCTAAAAGAATGATCGGAAGAACACCAGGAAATATTGTTGCAGTACGTCCGATGAAAGACGGTGTGATAGCTGATTTTGATGTAACAGAAGCTATGTTAAGGTATTTTATTACCAGGGCTCATAAAAGAACCAGACTGGTAAGGCCAAGGATTATTGTTTGTGTACCTTCAGGTGTAACTGAAGTTGAAAAAAGAGCAGTACTTGATGCAGCTCAACAGGCAGGAGCTAGAAAAGCATATTTAATTGAAGAACCAATGGCAGCTGCAATTGGCTCAGAATTACCTGTTAATGAGCCTGTAGGTAATATGATTGTAGATATTGGTGGTGGAACAACTGAGGTAGCCGTTATTTCATTAGGAGGCATAGTTAGTAGTCGTTCAATTAGAATTGGTGGCGATGAGATGGACGAATCGATTATTCAGTATATTAAAAGAAAATACAATATAATGATCGGTGAAAGAACTGCTGAAGAGATCAAAATGGAGATCGGTTCAGCTAGGCCTGAATACCTTAGTGAGACAATGGAAATTAGAGGGAGAGATCTGGTTAGTGGTTTGCCTAAAAATATTGAAATTAATTCTGAAGAAATCTCAGAAGCGATTTCTGAACCAGTTCAGAGCATAGTCGAGGCTGTTAAGATTACACTTGAGAAAACTCCTCCAGAATTATCAGCAGATGTTATGGACTTTGGTATTGTTCTTACTGGTGGTGGAGCTTTATTACATGGTATGGATACATTACTCTCAGAAAAAACTCAGATACCAGTACATATTGCAGATGAACCACTTGACTGTGTGGCAAAAGGAACTGGTATTGCTCTAGAAGAGATTGATACTTTGAAAAGTGTTCTTATTACACCAAAGAAAATTTCCTGAAAATAGATAGGGAGTATTAAATAATGGATCTTTTTAATGATTTTAGAATTAAAATTACAATAATTTTTCTTTTGATTTTAATTTCAATATTAGCAGTAAATATTTTAGAGATTGATTTATATATTTTTACCTGGTTAGAGAATGGTGTTTATAATATAATGTCACCGTTCTTTAATATACTTGATTCTACTGGGAATTATTTAAGTGGCATTTATCAGTCATTTTTTCAATCCAGGGAATTACTTGAGGAAAATCAGAGGTTGAAACGAGAACTTTCAGAACAAGTGATAATTAATATAAGTCTAAATGAGGTTGCTCAGGAAAATCGAAGAATGCGAGAAATTTATAATTTAAACTCAGCTCATATAGAAAATTTAGAGCTATTAGGTAGTAGAGTTACTGGTCAGGCTCCTTCAAGTTGGGAGCAGCGTATTATGATTAATCAGGGAAGTAATCAGGGGGTAGAAGAAAGATTTCCAGTTATCTCTTTCAATGGATATCTTGTAGGTAAGATCATTAATACTGGTGTTAACTCTTCCCAGGTTATGATGGTTAATGATCCAGATTTTTCAGTTGGTGCTAGAGTATCAAGGGAAAATTCAAGAGCAACAGGGGTAGTTAGAGGCCGGCCAGGTGAAAAGGGTCAACTAATTATGGAGAGATTGGATTGGGATGCTGATATAGAAGAAGGTGATTTGATTATTACTTCAGGTATTTCTGATCAATATCCCCGGGGTTTACCAATTGGAAAGGTAGTAGAAGTATTTTCTGATAATTTTGGATTATCTCAATCAGCATATATAGAGTATAATTTAGGTAATCAGAATCTAGAAGAATTATTAATTATTTTAGAATTTTAGGGTGAATTTAATGCGCCAGAAAGCATTTTATATTATATCATTACTATTAATTATAATTTTACAGGCAACTTTTTTTTATAGACTTCCAGCGGCTCCTTATGGACCAGATCTTATTCTTGTTGTAGTTTTTACAGCTGGATTTTTATCAGGAAGTCAGACAGGTATATTAATAGGTTTTCTGGCAGGATTTCTTCAAGGAATTTTGTTAGGGAGTGGTTTAGGTTTATATATTATTTCTAGAATGTTAATAGGAGCAGCAGCAGGACTTTTAAAAGGTAATGTTTATAAAGAAAGCCTTCCTCTATTATGTTTAATTTTATTTTTTGCAACTTTTATTCATGAAGTATTAATCTTTCTCCTGTTAGAACAGGTGATATTAAGAATTAGTTTTCAGTCTGTTTTAATAAATAGATTTTTACCTGCAAGTTTTTATAATATGCTGGTAGGTATGTTGCTTTATATTATAATGATCTACCTGATTCCAACTGGAGGATATCAAGATGAACAAAAGAATTAAACTTTTTAAAGTAGTTATTATTGTAATTTTTATAGTATTAATTGGCAGAGCTTTTCAATTGCAAATCATTCAAGGAGAACAATATTATAGGCTTGCTGAAAACAACAGAATATCAATTAGACCTGTAAATGCTCCTAGAGGTAGAATTTATTCTTCGGAAGGCCAGACTCTTGTATCAAATAAACTTTCTTATAATCTTTATTATCAACCTAATGAACTTCCTCCAGGCTTAAGTAGAGATGATATATTTAATCAGATGGCCAGAGTAACAAGTTTTACCCGGGAGGAACTAGAAGAAGACTTTCAAAGAGGTAGAAAAAGAAGTAGTCCTGGTGAAGGTATTCTTATAAAGAGAAATCTTGAAGACCAGTCTATGGTTAAGCTAGAAGAAAATAGAGATATATTACCTGGGATAGATGTTAGGGAAGCAGCCCTAAGAGATTATGTATATGATAATTCAGGCTCACATGTATTTGGTTATGTAGGTGAGATTGGCATGGCAGATCTTCGGAATTTAACAGATCTTGGTTATAATTATTCTGGAGGGGATATAATTGGTATAACCGGTATAGAGAGAAAATATGAAGAATATTTAAAAGGAAATAAAGGCTTTGAATCTATACAGGTTAATCATTTAGGACATCGAACGAAACTTTTGGATGAACAAAACCCAGAGCCTGGACATGATCTAATTTTAAGTATTGATTGGGGTCTTCAACAACATACCGAAGAAATTATAGCCGCTAAATTTCAACAATTACAGGATGAATCTGAAGAAGATGATGATTTAGCATCGCCTCAAGGAAGCTCTGTAGTGGTAATGGAGGTTGATACTGGTAGAGTTTTATCCATGGTGAGTTATCCAGACTTTAATCCTAATTATTTTGCTGAAGGTTTTAGATCTACTGATGTTAATCAATTGCTACAGAATCCTTTACGACCGTTGATTAATAGAAATATAATGACTACAGAACCTCCTGGTTCAATCTTTAAACTAGTAACTGCTACTGCAGCTATTGAAAATCTAGGTATTGAGGCAGACACCAAATTTGTCGATAGCACAGGAAGATTTAATATTCCTGGTTGGAGTCGTCCTTTCACAAATTGGCTTGGTTATGGGGAAGGCGAATTAAGTTTTACTAGAGCTATGGCTAGATCAAATAATATTATTTTTTATAAGTTAGGATATGAATTATATGAAGAGTTTGGAGGTTCTAAATTAATAGAAACAGCCAGAGATTTTGGACTAGGAATTAAAACAGGTATAGACCTTCCAGAAGAAAGAGACGGTTTAGTTCCTGATGGTCAGTGGAAACGAGAAACCAGAGGGGAAGGCTGGTATCCAGGAGATTCAGTTAATATGTCAATTGGCCAGGGGGATATTCTTGTGACTCCTATACAGGCAGCCCAGATGACTGCAGCTGTAGCTAATAGAGGCAAAATATTTAAACCTAATTTAGTAGATGAGATCAGAACAGCTCAAGGCGATGTGGTTGGAGAATTTCAACCTGAATTATTAAGTCAGATGCCATATTCTAGTAATACATTTGAAATTATTGAAAAAGGAATGTTAGAAACTGTAATGCACAATAGAGGAACTGCCTCAACTTCTTTTTCTGATTTTCCAATTGATATAGCCGGTAAAACTGGTACAGCTCAAATTGGAGGAACAGGAACCAGTCATGCCTGGTTTGTAGCTTATGGTCCAGTTCCAGATCCTGAAATAGCAGTTGTTGTATTCATTGACCAGGGAGAAACTAGTACTAATGCAGTACCAGTAGCAGCTGATATTTTCTCTTATTATTATGATCTCTTCACTGAAGATGAAGAAATAGAAGATGGGGAGTAAGCAAAGGGGTATAATTAATGGAAACTATTAATACAAAAATGACAGCTAAAGGTGTTATAATTGATTTTGATTGGGAACATAATTTTGAAGCAATTAAAAATTCTCTAAAAGATCATTTTGAAGAAGCCGGTTCTTTTTATGAAGGAACTGACTTATATTTTAAAGTAGGTACAAAAGAATTAGAATTAAATAACTTTAAGGAATTATTTGAAATAGCAGAGAATTATTTGAGTTCAGAAACAGGAATATATCTTGTCGGTCAAGAAGATAATAAGGAGAGGCTTAATTCTTCTAAAGAAAGTCAACCTAAAAGAGAACCTATTATTGAAGAAGTATCTTTTAAAGGAGATACTGTCTTAGTAAAAGGTACAATCAGATCTGGTCAGGCAGTTGAACATCCTCATAATCTAGTTATAATGGGAGATGTTAATCCTGGAGCAGAAGTTAAAGCAGGGGGAGATATTATTGTTTTTGGCAGATTAATGGGGCTTGTACATGCAGGAGCAGGAGGAAAAAAAGATGCTCAGGTAGCAGCTTTGAGGCTTACCCCTACCCAGATCAGAATAGCCAATAAGATTTCAAGACCTCCAGAAGACAGTAATGATCAAATATTTAGCCCAGAGAAGGCATTTATAAAAGAAGAAAGAATTATTGTAGAAGAGATTGATTTTTAGATAAGCAGGAGGGATAATTTTGAAAGGAAAAGCTATTGTTATAACATCAGGTAAAGGTGGAGTTGGCAAAACTACAACTACTGCAAACTTAGGAACAGCCCTGGCAATGCTTGATAAAAAGGTCTGTTTAATAGATGCAGATATAGGTCTTAGAAATCTTGATGTAGTTTTAGGCTTAGAAAATAGAATAGTTTATGATTTAATTGATGTTGTAGAAGAAAACTGTCGATTAGAACAGGCAATGATCAAAGATAAAAGAAATCCTAATTTATTTTTGCTGCCAGCTGCTCAAACCAGAGATAAAGATGCAGTCAGTGAAGAACAGATGAAAAGTCTGATTAATGAGCTTAAGGAGAAAATGGATTATATCCTTGTTGATTCTCCAGCAGGAATTGAACAGGGTTTTAGAAATGCAATTGCAGGTGTAGATTTAGGTTTGATTGTGGCAACACCAGAAGTTTCTTCAGTTAGAGATGCTGATAGAATAATTGGTCTCTTGGAAGCTGAAGGACTAAATGATCCTCAATTATTAATAAATCGACTGCGGAGAGATATGGTTGGCCGTGGTGATATGATGAATATTGATGACATTGTTGAAATTTTAGCTATTGAGATTCTTGGAGTAATTCCAGAAGATGAAAATATTGTTATTTCTACTAACAAGGGAGAACCAATAGTTTTAAAGGACAAGGCTTATTCTGGCAAGGCTTTTAATAATATAGCAAAAAGACTTGAAGGACAGGATATTCCACTAATGACAATTGAGAAAGAATCTTTATTTAATAAAGTCAAAAGAATTGTCGGTCTATCATAGGGGGCGATTAATATTAGTAGCATATTTGAAAAAATCAAAGAGTTGTTTATGTCAGATGATAAAGCTGAATCTCGAGGAGAAGGCAGTAAAAATATTGCCAAAGAAAGGCTCCAGTTTATTCTAGTTCAAGACAGAATTAAACTTTCACCACAACAGATGGAAGAGATGAAAGCAGAATTATTAGATGTTATTAAGAAGTATATTGATGTTGATGATAATGATATTGAAATGGATATATCTAGAGAAGAAGAAATGATGGCAATGATTGCTAATTTTCCATTAAAGAAAAGAGATTAAGGAGATTTACTTATGCACTGGAACAAAAAATTATTAAAACATATTAATATTTATATTCCGATTCTAGTGCTTTCTTTAATTATTATAGGACTTTTTGTTATAAGCAGCGCTACTGGGATGGCTGATGGAAACCATCAGCCATTTATTAGAACTCAGATAGCAGCTGCTGTATTGGGAATAATTCTAATAATTCTCTTATTATTTATGGATTATAGAATTTTTAAAGATTATGATATAATTATTTATATTTTAACAATTATCATGCTAGGTTTTATATTTATTTTAGGTGTTACTGTTTCAGGAGGTAGACGCTGGCTTTCAATAGGGCCAGTTAATTTTCAACCTTCTGAAGTCTCAAAGATATTTATGATTTTATTTCTAGCATCATATTTAGATCGAAATCGGAATAAATTAAATAGTTTAAAAGAACTTTTTAAAGGCCTTCTATTTATTTTGCCACCTTTTATTTTGATTATTTTACAAAATGATTTAGGTACAGCTTTAGTATTGATGTTTATATTTGTTGTAATGTATTATGGTGCAGGCGGAAAGTTAAAACATATATTATTAGTATTCGGTGGAGGATTTTTAATAGTTGTTTTAATTATAACCAGCCATGTTATTTTTGAAACTCCCTTGCCGTTTTTGCAGCAATATCAGTTAAATAGGTTAATTGCTTTTGTTAATCCAGCTATCGATCCTTTTGGTATCGGTTATAATATAATTCAGTCAAAGATAGCTGTTGGGTCTGGTCTAATAGCTGGTAGAGGATTTCTTTCAGGGCCTCAGAATCAGTTGAACTTCCTTCCAGAAAAACATACTGACTTTATTTTTGCTGTTTTAGGAGAAGAATTTGGTTTTATTGGTGTGGCAGTAGTTTTAATAATCTATTTACTGCTTTTATTGCAGATTTTAAAAGTTGCAGCTAGAGCTAAAGATGGCTTTGGTCAACTTATAACAATTGGTGTTATGGGCCTTTTCTTATTTCATGTTCTAGAAAATGTAGGAATGGTTTTAGGAATAATGCCTATAACAGGTATACCACTACCATTTATAAGTTATGGTGGTAGCTCAATGGTGATATCATTAATCGCTATAGGACTTGTGATTAATATTAATATGAGAAGGAAAAAGATTATATTTTAGTATTTTGAGTTTTAAGGTGGTGTTATTTTTGGCGGAAGTTTTTAGTCAAATTGATGATTATTTAATAAATATAGATAGCCCTGAAAGATATATCGGTCAGGAATGGAATCAAATTGTTAAAGATTGGGACAGAACAGATTATAGGATATGTATTGGCTTTCCAGATACTTATGAAATTGGTATGTCTCATCTTGGTTTAAAGATAATTTATCATATGCTGAATGAAGAAGATGATCTATTATGTGAAAGAGTTTTTGCTCCCTGGACCGACATGGAACAACTTTTAAAAGAAAAAGATATCGGATTATTTTCTTTAGAGAATAAAAGAGAGCTTAAAGACTTTGATTTACTGGGATTTACATTACAATATGAAATGAGTTATACAACTATTTTAAATATGCTATCACTTGGGAAAGTTCCGGTTTATAGTTCTGAAAGAAGCAAAGCAGATCCCTTTGTAATGGCTGGTGGTTCAACTGTATTTAACCCGGAACCTATTGCGCCATTTATAGATTTTTTTTATATTGGTGAAGCAGAAGAAAATTTATTTAATGTTATAAATTCACTAAAAAATTGGCAAGAGAAAGGTTTTAATAGGGGTATTATATTAGAAAAATTATCTCAATTGTCTGGTGTATATGTTCCGTCACTATATGATGCTCAATATGATGA
>SLSL01000172.1 GCA_007130465.1 Halanaerobiaceae bacterium
AGATTACCTACAATTCCAATATCAGATACTTTAAAGATATCAGCATCTGGATCTTCATTGATCGCAATTATATGATCAGCTGTCTTCATACCTGCAAGATGTTGAATAGCTCCTGAAATACCGATAGCAATATAAAGATGCGGGGTAACAGTCTTTCCACTTAAACCGACCTGATGAGGATAAGAGATCCAGTCCATCTCAACAGCATCCCTGGAAGCACCTACTGCTCCGCCAAGAATATCTGCCATTTTCCAGATCATCTCAAAATTATCAGATTTTTTAAGTCCTTTTCCACCTGCTACAATTGTGTCAGCATCAACAATATTTACATCTTCACCTTCAGTTGTTCTAAAATCGACTCTTTTAGCTCGACCATCTAATAATTCTGGATCAAAATCAAGCTCAATTATCTCGCCTTCCCGGCCAGAAACCCGCTCAGCAGGTGATGTCGATTTCGGTCTTACAGTAGCCATCTGCGGTCTATGCTTTGGAGTATGAATAGTTGCCAAAATATTACCGCCAATTGCTGGTCTTGTCTGTAATAGATTTCCTGATTCCTCTTCTATATCAAGTTCAGTACAATCAGCTGTCAGCCCTGCATTAACTCTAATTGCAACATGAGGGAGTACAGTTCTTCCCTGGGTTGTTGCTGCACCGAGAATGATCTCAGGCTTATACTCTTCTACTAATGAGACCATAACATTACTATAATTTTCAACAATAAAGTCTTCCAGGCGAGGATCATTCATAAGATATACCTTATCTGCCCCGGCCTCAATTAATTTATTAGCTTCTTCCTTACTCACATTATTACCTATAATAAATGAGGATAGATCAACATCTAGCTTATCAGCTAATTTCCGCCCTCTAGTCAATAATTCAAAGGCAACTGTCCTCAATTTTCCATCATTGGTTTCTGCCATCGTCCAGACACCATTGTAACTCATATAGTTTTTTCCTCCTTTATAATAAACCAGTTAAAATTATAATAGATCATTTTCTTTCATATATTCAAATAATTCATCAATTGCAGATTCATATTTAGTCTCATCACTTGCATCGATTAGCTTTCCTCCACGAGTTACCTTAGGTCTGTCAATTTTCACAACTCTAGTCGGTGAACCTTCAAGACCTAAATACTCTTTCTTCATTGGAATATTCTCAGAATTAACTGGTGAAATATTTTTGTCTCTTGCTTTTCTCTTGCCAGATAATGTCGGCAACCTTGGAAAACTAATCTCCTTAACAACTGTAATCAAAGCTGGCATTGGCATCTTAATCTTTTCATAGCCATTCTCCAGAAGTCTTTCAACAGTTACATAATTTTCGTCAGGTTCTGTATAAGTTGTATCTTTGGCGAGATGAATTTCATCTATTTTACTGACATAGGTTGCCAGTGGAATATCAAGGAATGAAGCAATCCCTGGCCCAACCTGGGCAGTATCACCATCAGTAGCCTGTAAGCCACATAAGATCAGATCGTAATCGCCAATATCTTTAATACATTCTGATAAAGAATAAGAAGTTGACCAGGTATCTGCCCCGGCAAATTCTTTGCCTGAAAGCAGTATCCCATCATCGCAACCCATGGCAATCGCCTCTTTTAAAGCCTTCTCAGCTGATGGTGGGCCCATAGTTACAGCTATAACCTCGCCACCATATTCTTCGACAATCTGAAGCGCTGACTCAATAGCATATAAATCAAGAGGATTAATGATACTCTCGACTCCATCTCTCTTCATTGTTCCTGTCTCTTCATCCATTTTAACATTACTTGTCTCTGGTACCTGTTTTATTGGTGTTATAATTTTCAAGCTATTTACCTCCCTAAAATTCTTTTAGAATATTCCTGCAAAAAATGTACTGATTAAGAAAGTTGCTAAAATAGCAACAAACAAGCAATACAGAATATTTACAACAATTGTTTTTCTCATTACCAGACCTGCTTTTCCAATCAATCCAACAGTAGTTATTGCAGCAACGACATTATGAACACAGATCATATTACCACCAGCAGCACCAGCTGTCTGTAAAGCAAGAGTTGGAATAATTGCAACTCCAGAGGCTGCAGCAGTTTCAAACTGAAAAGCACCAAACATAATATTTGATACAGTATTAGAACCAGATATAAAGGCCCCTAAAGTCCCAACAAAAGGTGCTGCAAAATGCCAGCCTCCACCAAATATATTAGATGCTGCAAAGGCCATCTCTTCCAGCATTGTAAATTCAACAGCTGCATCTGAGTTCATCATTATTTTAACCATTGCTAAAGCAAAGAATAGAGCAATAGCTGCCGGTTGAATAGTCTTAAATGTATCTTTCCAGCATTTTGTGGCTTCACCTTTTTTCATGCCATGCATGAATGGAATAAATAAAGCAACTAAAATAAATGGAATTACACCTGGATTATACAAAGGACTTACACCTTCAGTTACTGTAGTGCCAAGAATATTTTCCCAGGTAATTGTTACCCCCTGCAAAAACCCTACCAGACCAAATACCTCAAGTCTTGTAACAACTAATAAAGTTGCAATAATGATATATGGTAACCAGGCTTTAAAAGGAGTGACTGTAAGCTCACTTTCTTTTGGAACATGGGCATCAGCCTTAACTTCATCTTCCCATTCATCAGGCCATAGTTCATGATCCGGAAAGTCCCAGTTGTCTTTAGGAATTAAAAAACCTTTCTTAGTTGTAAAGACAAATATCGGTAAAGCTATTAAAGATCCTAAAAGTGAGGGCAACTCAGGTCCTACAAAATTAGCAATTAACATCATAGGAATTCCAAAAAGTAATCCTGTATAAATTGCAAGAGGCCATACCTTTAAACCTTTTATAATTGAGCCCTCAGATATTTTAGTCATAACAGCAACTACAGCCAGAGCAATAAATATAGCCATAGTTCCATTTAAAATACTGGCGAAACCTCCAATAGACTCTAAAACTACTCTGAAACTCTCTATTTCTATTCCCATACTTTCTATTGGAAGCTCAATCACTCCACTTATTGCATCAAATCCACCCCAGATTGGAACACCTACAGCACCAAATGAAACTGGTACACTGTTGGCTATAAGAGCAACCGAAGCTGCAATTAAAGGCGGAAATCCAAGACCTACAAGTAAAGGTGCCGCTACAGCTGCTGGAGTACCAAATCCAGCTGCTCCTTCAAAAAATGCTCCCATCAAAAATGCAATCAATAATGCCTGAACTCTTCTATCAGTCGAAACAGTCGCCATGGAGTAAGAAATACTCTTTACTCCACCACTTGTTTTTAGAAGCTGTAAAATCAATAACGCACCAAATACTATTAATAAAATTCCTATCGAATCAACTACACCGCCAATTGATGCACCTGCAATCCACTGTAAAGGCATATCCCACCAGATCATTGAAATAATAACAGCTGCCAGCCAGCCAACAGGCATAGCTTTTTTGGCAGGCCACATAAATCCTATCATCAAGACACCTATAAGCACTATCGGAATTGCCGCTAGTAATGCTAACATAAATTAAACTACTCCCCTTCTAAATTATATTTTATGTTCTTAAATCAAAACCACTCTACTAACTACGAATAAATTCAATATTAAAAACCAAACAAAATATTAATAAACTTTATTTATTATTCCCTCCTCTCATTTTATTATAATATATGATGGTCTGACCATCATCTCTCTATATGCTTATTTCGAGATAAATAAACAATCTCCTGCTTAATTATCAAAAAATTTTAACATGTATAAAAATTCTTTATTTCACAATAATTTGTTTATTATTTCACTATTTTTTATTAATCCTTTAAATATTAAAATCTACTTTCACTTTTAAATATAAAAAAGCCCTCCCCGGTATTAAATGCCAGTCGAGACTTGATATAATTTTCCTGCAAGAATGCTCTAGCTTCCCTGCAGGGATGCTCCAGGATTCATTTTAAATTTCCCCTAATATCATTTGCAATCACCACATAACTAAATCTAATTATATTTATATTTCCTGAGTTATTAAATAAACTAGATTTGCAAATTATCATAAATATTTAAACTGAGAGACATAATTATATTATTCACAAAAATGAATAAAAATAATTCTCAGTTCTTAGCCTTCAATCTCACGATTAATCAGTTTTTCGACATATTTTAAATGATTATTCATCTCTTCTATTGCTTTTTCAGAATCCCCACTCTCTATAGCTTTAAAAATTTTTTCATGATGAATAGTAAATTCATTCATCGTCTCCTCTTTAGACACTAATTTTGTTCTGGTATATTTTATATGAAAATCCATTGCATCCATAATCGAGGTCATCAGATAAAATAATACCTTATTCTTGGCAGCTCTAGCCACACTATAATGGAAATCCCTATCCAGCTCAATACTCTCATCTTCAAAGCCACTTTTAGATTTCATTTTTTTAAGTACAGATCTTAAAAATTCTAGCTCTTCATCATCTATTCTTTTAGCTGCCATCCTTACACAATCAGTTTCAATAACTTTTCTAACCTCAAGAAGCTCTGAAGCAACGTCATCTTCTAAGAGCAAGACTAAAGATAAAGGCTCAAGAAGATTTTTGTCTGCCTGCTCCTTTATAAATGTACCTCTTCCAGGCCTACTCTCTATTAAACCGATCATCTCCAGCGCACTAAAGGCCTCCCTTATAGAAGCCCTGGAAACATTTAACTGCTTTTTTAATGCTCTTTCAGATGGCAGTTTGTCTCCTCTTCTTAATTCGCCATTATAGATCATATCTTTTATCTGCTCTATAACTTTTTCATATACTTTTTCTGTTTTTATTGGCTCAAATTTCATTGTATTTCCTCCATTAAAAATTGAATTATAAAATTTCCTTTAAAGCTTTAATTAATTCAGAATTACTCTTAGTATTCTTAATCTGCTTTAATAAGGTTTGGAGAACTTCTCCTTTATCCATTCTATCAGTCTGACGCCTTAACTGCCAGAGAACCTCTAGTTCTTCCTCAGTCATTAAAAGCTCTTCCTTTCTGGTGCCTGATCTCTGGATATCAATTGCCGGGAAGATTCTTCTCTCAGCCAGAGATCTATCAAGATGGAGTTCCATATTACCTGTCCCTTTAAATTCTTCATAGATAATATCATCCATCCTGCTTCCAGTATCAACTAAAGCAGTTGCCAGAACAGTTAAACTTCCACCTTCTTCAATATTTCTGCCAGCTCCAAAGAATCTCTTTGGAAAATGCATGGCTGTTGGATCAAGTCCACCAGATAATGTCCTGCCACTGGGTGGTGTTGTCACATTTGAAGCCCTGGCCAGTCTGGTAATGCTATCTAACAAAATTACAACATTATGGCCATGCTCAGCAAGCCTTTTAGCTTTAGATAGAACAAGTTCAGCCACCTGGACATGCTCTTCAGTCGGACGATCAAAGGTTGAGCTAATAACTTCTGCATCTACTGAACGCTCCATATCAGTAACTTCTTCTGGCCTCTCATCAATTAAAACAACCATCATTTTAGCCTCTGGATTAGATAATCGAATGGTATTAGCAATATTTTTTAATAAAACAGTCTTACCAGCTTTAGGAGGAGAAACTACTAATCCACGCTGTCCCTTTCCTACAGGAGAAATAAGATCAACCAGCCTGCTAGAAAGCTCCTGGGGGTGGATATTAGACATCAATCTCTCTTCAGGGTATAAAGGGGTCAAATCCTCAAAATAAGCCCTTCTAGTGGCTTTTTCAGGGGCCTGGTAGTTAACGGCCTCAATCCTTAATAAAGCCAGATATCTCTCGTTGTCTTTAGGCTCTCTAACCTGGCCAGAAACAACATCGCCAGTTCTTAAATCAAACCTCCTGATCTGAGATGCTGAAATATAAATATCATCTGTTGATGGCAAATACTTAGACGGTCTGATAAATCCATACCCCTCATTATTTAATATCTCCAGCACTCCCTCAGCAAATATATTGCCTCCTTTTTCTGTTTCCTGTTTTAAAAGGGCAAATATAAGCTCCTTCTTTCTCATTCTTGTATAACTAGGTATAGAGCGCTCCTGAGCTAATTCATGTAACTCTGTAATAGTCTTTTTCTCTAGTTCTGCAATATGCAAGAGTTTCGCCTCCCTGAATAGTCTAAATAATTGAAGTAATTCCTAAACGATATAAAAGATAAATTGTTGAAAAATATATTATTAAAAGCGAAGCTGCTCCCCAGCCCAGCCTTAATACTGAACGACGAGAACGATAAAATAAACCGATCATAATTATCAGAGTCATAATCATAAATGCCATAATCGGAATAAGATTGGTTAAGTTTACACTGGCAAGAATACTCCCAGGATAAAAGAAATCTATCCAGACTAAAATTATTAAGTTAAAGATATTTGAACCTAAAACATTTCCTGCTGCAAGATTAAAGGCACCAATCTTTATGGCAGATAGAGTTGTAGCAAGCTCTGGCAAAGAAGTTACTGCTGCCAGAATAACCGGTCCAAAAAATGTATGGCCCAGGCCAGTAATTACAGCAAGCTGGTCAACAACAGCGATCAACCTGATCCCTGTGATAACAATTACTATGCTGGCGACAGCAAAAATTAAGTAAGATTGATATAACGAAATTTCTGGAAGGGGGGTATTTCTCTCGACAGCACCTTCTCCTGCCAGAAGTTTTATCATGTCTTGATCTCTCTCCCTTTTTCCAAAACGAATAATTAAGCGAAAACCTATTAAATAAATTAGTAAAATTAAAATACTATCGATGCCCAACCTAAAATTTAAAGCAGGAATGCCTGCCACATTATATAATATAATTGCAGCTGCAATAACTGCACCCATGAGAAGAGAAAAAAGACCAGGTAAAAGGTGGGATAGATTTAATTTGAGAAGCATTGGACCAGGACCTTCAACTATATCTAATAAAGCCAGAATAGCCAAATTGAAAATATTACTACCAACTATTCCTCCTAAAGCCAGATCTGGGGCCATTATTGAGGCTGCTGTTCCTCCAGTAACCAATTCTGGCAAAGACGTAGCAAGAGCTAAGAGGATTGCTCCAACAGCAACTTCCCCTAATTTAGTTTTAGAGGCTATAACATCTGCTGCTTTAGTTAAAAAAGTTGCAGAAAAAATAATTATAGCAGCATATATAAATAATTCAAGCCAAAGCAAATAATCTCCTCCAATCATCTGATAATAACTAATAGAAACCCTGCCCCATTATAATTGTATTATAAATGGCAACAGGGTAAATAATCAATTCAGATAACTAGGCCTGACCTGCACTGCCGAGCATTGCAATCTTGTCCTTAACCCTAGCAGTTATGGCATCTCTACCAGGTCCACAATATTTCCTTGGGTCATAAAGGTCTGGTTTTTCAGCAAAGATCTCTTTTACTCTATTAGTAAATGCCTGCTGGAAAGCAGTATTAACATTGACCTTTGAGACACCGAAAGTAATAGCTTTAGCAACATCTGCATCAGGTACGCCTGAGGCACCATGGAGAACAAGTGGAATATCAACTAGATTATTAATTTTTTCTAAGCGCTCATAATCTATTTCAGGATCACCTTTATAAACACCATGGGCGGTACCAACTGATACGGCCAGGCAATCAACCCCGGTTCTTTCAACAAATTCAGCAGCTTCTGCTGGATCTGTCATTGCAGCATCTTTCTCTTCAACAGTAATATCATCTTCAGTTCCGCCTAATTTTCCTAATTCAGCCTCAACTGTTACTCCAACACTATGGGCAGCTCTCACAACTTCTTTAACAATAGCTATATTCTCTTCAAATGGATGGTGAGAACCATCGATCATTACTGAAGAAAAGCCCTGGCGGATACAGTTCATAGCTACTTCAAAACTGCTCCCATGATCAAGATGAAGAGCCACAGGAATACTCGTGTTTTTAGTGGCAGCATCGACCATGGCAATAACATAATCCATACCAATATATTTAATGGCACCTTCACTTGCCTGTAAAATCAATGGAGATTTTTCTGCTTCGGCAGCCCAAATAATACCCTGTAAAAACTCCATATTATTAATATTAAAACCACCAACACCATAACCGTTTGCATATGCGTCATTTAAAAGATCTGCCATTGGAACTAAATTCATATAATTTCCCCCTTATAATTACCTACCTGGATTTAATGGTGACTTATTGTTTTTATATTTTAAAACTATCTCTGTTAAATTTTCAAGAAACTTTAAATCAGAAAAATTCACTGCAGAAATATCCAGTCTCCCTGGACATTGAAAGCAGTTCAAATGTATTTGATCTTCAGATAAATCTATACCTATGTCCTTTGAGCCACATTCACAGTTCAAGCTGCCATTTGCAGCAAAATCATGTAAAAGATCAAGGGCTGAGAGCATAATATCAGGATTAGTAAAATCATCAAATCCTAACCCGGCAGCAAGTAATTCAAGCTCTTTCTGCTGACGGTCGATCTTACTCTGTAAAATATAATATGGACCGTAATAACCTAAATTTAAACCTGTTCTTGGACAATTTAAGCTTTTAACTATACTTTTACTAATTTTTGTCCAGAACTTTTTATAGTCCAGCTTTAAATCATGTCTCTTGCCACAGACGAGACAGTAAGGACTGAGATTAATATCATCTTTCTCTCTAGACAAGTTCATCTTTTGATGTCCACATTCACATTTTAAAGAAACTTTTTTCTGCCCAGAAAGATGAAATATATTTAATTGATGGATTTCCAACAATCCGCATTTTGAACAACGGAGAGCCAGAGCTACATTTTTATCGATCAGCATATCATATTTCCTGATTGAATAATCCAATCAGGATTACACCCCCCTATATCCTATACTATTCTGCATTCAAATTGAAAATCCTCTTTATTCACTAAAGATTACAGGATATAGAAGTCAAGTTAAATCTTATGAATTATTTTCTGGAAATTGCAACTGCGGAAATTTCAACGTCTACATCTTTTGGTAAACCTGCAACTTCTACAAATGCCCTGGCAGGTGGTTCTGTAGTGAAATATTCACTATAGACATCATTGATCGCTCCAAAATCATCCATATCTGAGGCATAAATATTGACTTTAACAGTATCTTTAAGGCTACTTCCTGATTCTTCTAAAATAGCCTTTAAATTTTCTAAGGACTGTCTAGTCTGCTCACTGACATCACCTGTTATGAGCTCGCCCTCTGGATTCAAAGGAATCTGACCTGAAATATAAACAAAATCTCCTGCTTTAACTGCCTGGGAATAAGCTCCTATTGCTGCTGGTGCCTTATCTGTACTAATAACTTCTCTTTTCATGATTATCATATCCTTTCAATTATAATTTATTTGCCTTTAAACTCTGGGCTTTCTTTTTTGAAAAAAGCTTCCAGTCCAATCTCTTTATCTTCAGTACCAAAACAGAGTGAAAATGCATTAATCTCAAATGAGATTCCCCGGTCCACCCCGGCATCAATTCCATAATTAAGAGCTTCTTTGGTCATCTTAACTGCAACTGGGGCTTGTTTAGCAATCTTATTAGCAAGTTTTTCTGCCTCTTCTAGAGAACTGCCATCTTCAACAACTTTATTAATTAAACCAATTTTTTCAGCCTGTTCAGCATCGATTCTATCGCCGGTATATAATAGATATTTTGCTTTTCTTTCACCAACCAACCTGGCCAATCGCTGGGTACCGCCAAAACCTGGCATTATGCCAAGACCTGTCTCAGGCTGCCCAAAAATAGCTCCTTCTTCAGCGATGGCAAGATCACAGGCCATCATAACTTCATTACCTCCACCGAGGGCAAAACCATTGACAGCTGCTATGACAGGAGAAGGAAATTCTTCAATCTGCTGCATTAACTGATGACCTTCCTGAGAAAACTCTCTGGCCTCAGCCATCGATAAGTCTTTCATCTCGCCAATATCAGCACCGGCTATAAAAGCTTTGTCGCCACTTCCTGTTATAATTAGTGCTCTAAGGGTTTCTTCCTCTAACTTTAAAAGTAATCTTTTCAATTCTGCAATAACTTCTAAGTTTAATGAGTTATGCTGTTTAACTCTATCAATATAGATAATACCATACCCATCTTTCAATTCAAATTTAAGGTTCTTGAGATTATCTAGATTATCAAGCATTATTATCCCCCCATAATTCTTTAAGATTTTTATCGAGACCAATTTCTAATCTGACGATAAAATTTCTCCCTACTTCCTTGCCAATCCGGTTCATAGCCCTGATCTGATTTTTTTATATTGTCCTTTATTAAAATTGTATCGATCCCTAATTTACCTGCAATCATATCTTCTGCCTCATCATTACCAACCATTAAAGTATTCTCTGGAGCTAATTCCATTATCTCAAGAATCTCTTCGTAATACTTAGGGTTTGGTTTGCAGTAATGCATATTGCTATAGCAGGTTATAAAATCAAAGTGATCTTTTGAAAGACCTATCCAATTTAATCTAGATTCAACAGCCTCTATTGGAAAAACAGGATTGGTAGCAAGGATTAAAGTTTTATTATTGGATTTTAATAATTCAATTACTTTAACTGTTTGAGGATCTTTAGTTATATTATCTCCTAGACCAGGAAATTTGTTATTATAAAAATCCTCAAAACAGCTTAATGCTTCTTTTTCATCCAGTTCAGGTAACATTTCAAAAAACTTTTCTGTGAATACTTCTTTATTAGTCGATTGTCCATCATTCTTGATCATTGAACCTGTAGCTTTTAATAGACAGTCAATAAATTTGTTTTTATCTGCCTGACTGGAAAAATGATTCTGCAAGGCAACGAAATATTTTTCCAGAAAACTATCCATATCCATCGGTAATAATGTCCCATCTAAATCGAAAAGGATATTATCATTGAAATCAATAAAATCCTGAACCTCTATTTCAGTTTTATTATTAGTCATGATCAATTACATCTTTCAGTTTTTTAATTCTTTCAGAATGTTCTTCTAGATCAAAACAGGCTCCGAAGGCTTCAGTTTCATAACTGCTGCCAGCTGACCGACCCTCCCAGATACCATTATTGATAGCTTGTTTAACAAGACCAACAGCCTGGATTGACTGGTCTGCAATATTATTGGCAAGCTTACGGCTGGCTCTTAAAAGATCTCTTGGAGTTACCAGTCGGTTAACCAATCCAATTTCATAGGCCGTATTGGCGTCTATTACATTACCAGTAAAGAGCATCTCTTTTGCTCGGCCCATTCCAATCATTCTGGGCAATCGCTGGGTGGCATCAAAGCCTGGTACCAGCCCGAGCTTAACTTCTGGTTGTCCAAAGCGGGCTCTACTTGAAGCAAGCCTTAAATCACAGGAAAGGGCGATCTCCATCCCGCCACCAAGGGCGTATCCATTGACTGCCGCAATAACGACTTTATCGCCTTCTTCAATTATATTACAAATTTCTTTGCCCAGCCAGGATGATGCTTTGGCTTCCTTTTGACTTAAATCTTCAAGCCAATTGATATCTGCACCTACTGAAAAAGCTTTGGAACCTCTTCCTGTTATCATTAATACTTTGCTTTCATCTTCTGAAAAAACTTCTTTTAAAGCTGCCTTTAATTC
>SLSL01000085.1 GCA_007130465.1 Halanaerobiaceae bacterium
ATTTCAGCCAGCATCAGATGGAAATTCTTATCACCTTCCCCATGGCTTTCACCTTTTTCAAAATCAGCCTGATGCCTTGTGATAATATCTCTTAATTTCTTGAATTCCTGATCAGTAATTTTTTCAGTAGCCAGCCTGACAATTTCCCTCTCTATAGCCTTTCTGGCAACTAGCATATCAAATAATTCCTGTCTTCTCTCTACTTTTGTCAGGTCTAGAAATCTATTAATCTGACTCTTCATCTTTTTATCCAATCTATATTCTTTTAAAGCAAGCTCACCTTTTTTTAACAAAATCCGACCACGATAAGGCTCCTTCTCAGTAAGGCCTTTCTTATCAAGCCTTCTTAAAATCCTACCGATAGTAGCCTCGCTAAATGAATCATAATCTCTAGAAATCCGCTGACTAATAACCCCTGATCCAACTGGCCCTTCAATAGATTCAATAATACTTAAAATCTCAAACTCTTTATCTGATATTTCTATTTCTAACACTCCTGAACCTCCTTCTGAGCCTTGAAATCCCAAGCCTGACAGGATCTATAGTCCACCTGGCATTATAGCCATCAGCAACTACTAACCAGTCATTATCATCTACAATCACTTTCTGCTTAATACCTGCTGGCAACCTTTCCAGAAAATCAACATGATGCATTCTCTCTGAGTTCCAGCCAGTTCCAGAAGCCGAAAAGTAAGGCCCAATCAACCTTTCTTTATAGCTATCAACATTTATTTCCTCAATCTCATGGAGCATCACCCTACTGCCATAGCCTGGCAGAGGATCCTGAGCAGGCCGATAAAATTTGCCCTCATAATCTAAAAACCGCCCTGCCGGCCTGGCAAACCTACCGATAGCAACAGGGGAAGCCTGATGCTGCTGCCAGCTTCCATTTAACAAATCATCACTGAAATACAGATGCAGCCTGGTATCATCCCAGGTAGTAAAGAGCCACCAGAGCCCATTATATCTGAGCAGGCTACTATCTCGATATCTTTTCCCAGATAATAACTCAGCAACAGGCTCCCATTGATAGGGAAAATTTACAGCCTGAAATAATTTAACTGTTCTACCCTGATTCATCTCAGGCAGCATATAATAATTATCCTGCCATGCAAAGACCCAGGGATATGATAAATGGTACCGGGTAGCCAAAACCAGCCCCTCATAAGTCCATTTAACTCCATCTTTACTTATAGCAAGACCAATATCCCCCTGGCCACTATCAAGATTCATTATTTCAAAAAAGAGATAATATATACCCTCAACTTCAATAATAAAGGGATCAGCAACAAAGCCTGCCCTGCAATCAGTAATATCTTCTGCAGCAATAATCGGGTTCCCTGGTAATTCAACAAGTTCCCCCAGAGGATCTCCAGTATAAAGCCCTATACTCCACTTTCTTCCTCGATTAATATTTTTTGGCTTCATCCTCTGTCTATTTTTAATCAATCCTAACATAATCCAATCAACTCCAAATAATTTAATTAAAAAAAAGGGAAATACTATTAGAACGTGAATATAATATATAAGCAAGGAGGACAAACAATGAATTTACTAACATATTTACCAGTCGCATTAATAATCTTAAATCTTATATTTATCATTCTTTTAATTTTCTTTGAGAGAAGAGACCCAACTTCAACCTGGGCCTGGTTGCTCATACTTACCCTTTTACCAGTTCTAGGCTTTATTCTCTATCTCTTTTTAGGCCTAACTCCTAGAAAGAAGCAGGTCTTCCAGAAAAAGCAGGAACAGGATGATGTGAAAAATATAGTTTATGTCGATAAATCAAAATCTTTAACTATACCAGAATCAGATTTTGATCACCTGGAAGTAAGTATCATCCGTTTAGGTCTAAGAAATAGAAACCCTGCTCTAGTCGGTTATAATCAGATTAAAATTTATACTAACGGAACAGATAAATTTGCCGACCTCTTCAAAGATATTGAAAGAGCTAAAAACTTTGTTCATGTTAATTACTATATAATCAATGATGACGAGTTAGGCAATGAACTTATGGATCTCCTGACTAAAAAAGCCCAGGAAGGTATTGAAGTCAGGCTTTTATATGATAGAATGGGCTGCCGCAACCTCTCTAAATATTCAATCAACAAATTAGTCGATGCCGGTGGTGAAGCTGTTCCTTTCGCCCCTTTTATTCTTGATATGAACTATAGAAACCACCGTAAAAACGTAATCATAGATGGCCAGATAGGCTATCTCGGTGGAATCAATGTCGGCGACGAATATGTCGGCCGCTCTAAAAGGTTCGGAGACTGGCGTGATACCCATCTCCGGCTCAAAGGAGAAAGCGTTAATAGCATGCAGCACCGTTTCCTTCTGGACTGGGCTTTCGCCTCTGGGGAAGATTTCCTTGGTGATAAAAAATATTTTCCTGCAAAAGAAACCAAAGGCAAATCACCTGTCCAAATCGTCAGCAGTGGACCTGACTCCAGAGAAGAAGAAATTAAATCACTCTTCTTAAAGATGATCTATGGTGCTGAAAACAGTATCTATATCCAGACACCATATTTCATACCAGACCCTGCCATGTTAGAAGCTCTCCAGGTTGCAGCCCGCTCAGGAGTCGACGTCAGGGTAATGATTCCTGATAGAGGCGACCATCCATTTGTCTATGCAGCCAACAATTCATTTGTCGGCCAGATGCTGGAGGCCGGGGCTAGTTGTTACCGTTATACAAAAGGATTCCTCCACAGCAAGACTATCTGCATCGATGGTAGAATCCTCTCAATAGGAACAACCAATATGGATGTCAGAAGCTTTAAGCTCAACTTTGAAATCAATGCCTTCATCTATGATGAAGATATAGCCCAGCTCCATGATGAAATCTTCAGAGAAGATTTAAAGGAATCAAGGGAAATCACAGTCCAGGAATACGAAGAAAGAGGCTGGACTATGAAAGTCAGGGAATCTATCTCCCGGCTGCTTTCGCCAATCCTTTAATAACATCTAGAGCACTTTAACTATACCTCCAAATATACTCAATGCTTTAACTATGTCTAAAAAGCTTTAACTATATATTAACATACTCAGTCTCAAAAATGTACTCCTGGCCAAGCTCATCGGCCAGGATTTCCTTATATTCATCAAGCTGGTCATCAGATTCTATTGAGCCACTCTTAAAATCAATAATCCAAACCAGCTTCCTCTCTCTATCAACCATTAACCTATCAACCCTCTTCATACTGCCATCATCCAGCCAGAGACTATATTCAGTCAGTATCTCATATTCTTCTGAGAAATATTCAGGATTATTAGCAACAAACCTCTCAGCCCTGGCAATTAAACTTTCAGTATCATCCCTGCCTAAAATATTCCCATATCTGGCCATAACCAGCCTGACTGCTAACTCCATCTCCTCACTGCTACCATAAACGACCTGCTCTAAATAAAAATGCAGGCCAAGTCCTATCACCTGGGCCCTCTCTTTATCCAGATTAAAAGCAAAATCCTTGGCCTCTTCAGCTCTAATCCTATCAGTCAGTTCAGGCCAATCCCCGGCAAAAAATGGTGCCAGGCACTCAAAATCTACCAGATCTCGAGACTCTTCCTCAAAACTATCAATCTCTAACTCCCCATAGCTCCAGGGCTCAATCAAGTCAACAAGAGACTCCTGGCCAGTAGCCCTCAAAATAGCAGGCTCATAAAAGTTATAGCTATCATTACTCTCCCAAAATTTAGTCTCTCCAGGCATTATCTTCCTTGGTGTATCAATATATATAAATAGATTAGAAACAGGTCTGGTCATAGCAACATAGAGATTATTAATCTCCTCTGCCAGTTCATCGGCATCAGCTTTATCCTGAAAATCATATTCCAGCCACTGCAGCAAATTTTTATAATCAGAAGTAAGCAGCAGATAATCTTCCACTTTTTCATAAAGCCGATCAAATTCCAGAAATAGTTCGATAGTATTCCCCTGGTTACCACCTCCGTTACCTCCAGGCGACCAGTAGAAAAATTCTGTATCAAAAGATAAGCCTTTAGCCCTATGTACTGTCAATAACTCAACAGCATTTTCGCTCTTAACAGCCACCTGTTCTAACTCTGAGGCCCCCTCTTTCTCATCAAAAAAATCAATTAATTCCCCCAGGCTGGCAACTGATTTCATCAGATTAAAGAATTTATATAGATTCTTTAAAGCAGAACGGTTATCACTATAATAATTAACAATCCCTGATTCTTTTAATAAACTATCTACTAATTGTGGATATGGAAGCTCCTTTATCTCTTTTAACCAGCTGAAAAACTCCTCCAGCTCTGGCTCCTCTGCCAGAATTCCCCTAACTTCAAGGGAAAGCTGACCTCTATCCTTTATGTAAGTCTGAAAATCGCCCTTATATTTAATTAATTTCTGACAGAGATTATGACCTACAGCTAAAGGTTCACTCCTCAAAAAGGCCAGCAATTGATAAAAATCATCTCTAATCAGATACAATATCAACTGATAGAGAGGCCTGACTGCCTTATGTTCTAGCAAAGAACCGCCTTTTTCTAAAATAAAAGGAACCCCAAGCTCCTCAAGTTCTTTCCCAATATCCTCTAATTCATTATTCTTCCTGGCCAGCACAGCTATCCCACTATAATCTTCAAACTCTTCAGCAATTCTCCTGGCTATAGCCGCCGGTAAATTCTCTGTCACCCTTTCATTATAGCTAACTAACTGATTCTGCCTCTCCTCTGAATATCCGGCAAACTTTTTAGTATCAGTATTAATTAGAGCAGAACTCCCGCCAACTAAAACTTCCAGGTAGCCTCCCTGCTTACCAGGCAAAAAGTCAACATCCTGGTATTCCCAGTCATCCCGGAGACCATTAAAAAATCTATTGACAAATTCAACAATATTTTCCTTGCTTCGATAGCAGACTCCCAGGGTCTCTTCAGCACCAGCAGTAATCTCAGGCAGCCTGATAAAAAGCTCTTTTTCCCCATCCCGCCAACCGTAGATCGACTGCTTGGCATCGCCAACAGCTATTAAAGACCGGTCACCAGTCAGCAGCTTGCTTAATATCTGCCACTGGAGCACGCTGGTATCCTGAAACTCATCTATAAATAAAGTAGTAATCTCACCGCCAACTAATTCCCCAAGGTAATCAATTAACTCTCCAGGAGGAAGCTCAATTCCTTCTTCTATCAGATAATTATAGGTGAAATTCGAAATATCCTGATGGGTAAATCGCTTCTGCTTTAACTTCAGCCGATCATATTCAGCAAAAATATCATGAACCAGGCCAAAAATCCAATCCTGCTGGGGCAAAACCTCAGCTTCCATAATTCTTCTGGCCAGCCGTTCCTGAAAAACCTGATAAACTTCTCTTAAGTCAGCCTTATAGGGCTTCAACTCTTTCCTGCGAAACTTATTACCATTCCAGCAGGTATCATCCTTTAAGAACTGACTGTAATGCTTATAGATAGCCTCTTCCAGTATATTTTTATCCTGATTATTAGCCTTCAAGTCAAGATAATGGGTCAAAATGTCTCTATAATCCTTGGTAAACCAGCCGCCATCAACCTCTTCTCCACTTAGACTGGCAGCCTCATTCATGATCCCAATAAGATCATCAAGCGGTTTTATAAAATCAAGATTAAACTCATTATTCTCACAAGAAACATTGCTGGAACTCTGCTTGGAGTTAAGATCATGCTCTATCAACAAATATTTCCATCGATTATGAATTATCTCCTTTAAAAAATCAACTGGAACTTTAAAATCCCTGCTAATCTGATTACCGATCAACTTCTCCACCATCTCCACCTTATCTGGTGATGAAATCAACCTCCTAAAGAGCTCATCGATTATCCTCTGATTCTCTTGATCAGAGATAATATCATAATTAAATATTCCCAGGTACGGAGCAACAATCTCCTCAAATAAGAGATTTAGAAAGCTATCTATAGTGTAAATATTAATCAGATCCTTCTCCAGCAGCATCTCCTGATAAGTCTCTTCCAAATAATCCAGCTTCAACTCCACATCTGGATAAATCTCCTGCAGACTCTCCCAGACTCCAGAATCCTCTTTATTTTGAATAATATCAGCAATCTGCTCAAAGACCCTCTCCCTGACCTCGGCAGTAGCCTTCCTGGTAAAGGTTAAAATCACTATCTCACTAAATTCTTTCCCCTGCATAATCGCCCCAATATACTCAATAGAAAGCCGATAGGTCTTGCCAGTCCCGGCACTTGCCTTCAATATCTTACTATCTACAGTTCTCATGATTTCACCACCTGACAGATTGTCAAATATGGACATCGTTCACAGCGTGATTTATATATCCTGGTATAGTATTCAGCGCCAGTTAGCTCCTCCAATTCCAAGCATATCTTTTCAGCCAGCTCATTTCCAGTATCAGAGTTTGCAGACTGAAATAATTCATCCATTATATTATAAATATATTTTTTCTTGATAGAAGCCCTGTTATCTAAAAGCAGGGAGTAAAAATCTAACTGTTCAACTGAGCCGGAGCCAGTTTTAAAATCTACTAAAACCTTCTCCTGACCAGTCTCAACCAGAAGATCAATCCGGCCACTTAAATAAAACTCCATCCCAGCCTCCTGATAAAAACTTTCTCCCTTCTTTTTAGGACTATATTCCAGCTTCCAGGCCCAGTCAGATAAATCCTCTTCTAAAGAGCCTGCCAGCCTTCTGAATAGACCTTCAATAAAGCTAAATATTGAATCAACCAGCCTCGGCTTAATAATCTCCTTATAATAGCCCTTAAACCGCTGGTCATAAAATAAATAGTATTTTCCGATTATCCTATCAACAACTTCCTCTATTCTATCTCTATATTGCTCTATATCCGCCGTATTTGCCTTTATAAGCGGTTTTAATTCAGTAATGGCCTCATCCATCAGGTTATGAACCATCGTCCCAAAAACCATCGGATTCATCGCTTTATCTGCTAGCTCCAGCCCTGAATCAAAACCAATAATATGTTCAAGGTAATACCTGTGATAGCAGTCCTTAATTCTATTATACTTATAATAGGTCAAACTGGTCCTCCCACCAGTCTCTTCAATAAGATTCTGCTTTAAATCTGTTCTATATTCATCTCTTTCTACATGGCCAAAATTATAGCCAGCTTTGCTCTCAAAAATATTATTAAAAAATCTTAAATAATCACTTCGCTTTATAGGGCTATCCTCATATTCCAGCCCATACTTAAATTTAAGCTCCTCCATTAAAGAACCTGGAGATAAATTTTCATCCTGGTTATCCAGGCCAAAAACCACAGCCTCTTCAGCAGTCAGAATATGTCTAAAGAAATAATACCTCTGCCATTTCTGTTCTTCCCTGGCCGTTGGCAACCCTAACTCTACTCTCTGTTCCGGGTTTAACAAAAATGAGCCCCTGCCACCCACTGGCAGCTCGCCCTGACTGGCATTTAAAATTATAAGATTTTCTCTCCTGCCTGCAGGAGCCAGTTGAAAATCCTGTAATAAAAGCGGCTCTTCATCAAAACTAATATTAGTCGATATCTTCTTATAACTGAGATAATTTATTACCAGCTCCATTAATCCCTGGGCTGACCGACTAAAAAACCTACTCCATTTTTCTACTAAACCTAGCTTCTCAATAGCAGTTAACTCTATTAAACCATCATAAAACTGATCTATTTCATCTTTATATAACGGGTCAGCCAGTTTATCAAGCTCTAGCCTATCAAGATAAGCAAGCAGCTCAGTTAAATCCTTCATCCCGAAGAAATCATCAATCATCAGAAAAAGCGGTTTAAAAGCCGGTAAATCTTCTTCAATTATCCTTCCATTTAAATAATAATACCCCTGACCTATTAGCTCATTTAATCCTGCCCTAACCTCTTTAATCTCAAAACCAAAATACCCTGCCACTACAGGTTGATTAATAGCCTTCAGCAACTCTTTAACTGGCAGCAGCCCTAACCCCTTGACTGCTGGTTCATAATTTAATAATAAATTATGGCAGCATTTCAAAAATCGATATAGCGACGACTCCTCCAGACCGATAGATGCCTGCACATCAACCTTCTTCTCAGATAAAAGCTCCCTGTAATTCCTTTTATCAAGATTAGGCGATATAATCTCTGCTTTATTTCCTACAGCTATATTTAAAGCCGATGCTAACTGGCCAATATCTTCCTCGGCAGTATATAGTTTTATATTAACCTCTAGCTCATCTGGCAGATTAAACTTTTCAAGCCTTAAGTTCTCTTCAGAATAATTAGATTCCTCCAGCTGCAAAAATATCTCTACTTCAAATTCTTCATCCAGCCTATTAATAATCTCTCTTTCTAAGGGGCTTGTTTCAATAGGATTTATTACTACTATTCTCTGAAAATTTTTAATCCCTGCAGAATTAAAATTCTCCAACTTATAAACCAGGGACTTATCAGAATAATTATTCTCACTGAGCCAGTTAAGATACCTGGCCCTTAATTTTTCAATTAAATCTAACCTCTTCTGCTGCCAGCCTTCAAGGGCAGGCCTGCTATCTACTAAATATTCAGCTCTTTCAAGATAATACTTGTGAAATAAACTTGAAAACTCCAGGACATCACTATATTCATTAATATTTAAAAATCTCTTCTCATCACCTGTTAGCAGTAAAAATAATCCAATCGACAGTTTTTCCTCTTTCAAAACTAATTCATCTACAGGAAAGATCATCTCCTTAAAGCTATTCCAGTCCAGAAATTTACTTTCCTTTGTCAATGGTTCCCGGTTATATGTAGCCCTTGCCGCCTTAATATCACCACTATTAGGGAAGATATAAATCGCCGGCTCCTCTGTAATTGCTGCTTCAAATAAATCCTGGCTAAAATCAATATACCTAAACTCCATAATTGATAGCCCCCTATCAAAAGCTATAAGCCACCCTCCCAGGGTGGCTCTAATAACTTAATTCTCATAACTTCCTACAACGCCATCATATTCTCTTTCTCCACGGTCACCTTCAATACTAATAACCATCTGAACCGGTAAAGCAACAATCATCTGGCCTGGTCTCTGAATCCAGCCCATCTGTTCATGTATATCAAGGGGAACTACTTCTTTGGAAAGCCGATGCAGACGAACCCGATTATTTTCAAATTCCAGTCTGGCCTGATATTCATCCCCATCCCAGCGAAAACTAAACTCCTCTACACCATCTTCCCTGGGAAAATCTTGCCGGAATAATTCCTGTCCCCCCTGCTCAACTACTAACTGATATTCACCATGCTCAGGTTGAAATAATATTGGCATAAATATGCCAACTACTGAGAATACTAAAATAACCAGTACTAATATAATATCTGCCCTGGTCATTCTGGAAATTAATCTTTTAATACCTTCCATTTAATCTACTCCTGACTAACAAGCTTATTTAAACTTTCCTCAAGAGACTCCCACTTTTCCTTAAAACGTTCTTCAATCTCCTGACGTGCCTGTTGCAGTTGTCTCTGTGTATTCTCATCTAAATTACCTAGCAGCTCCATAACATCCTGGGGCTGCTGACCCTGAGAGCTGGCAGCCTGGCGGAGCATATTTTCTAATTTTCTCTGCAGCTGTTCCTGTTCCTGATTATACTGCTGGACAGTCTGGCTAACTTTTGCCATTAACTGATCTAATTCAGAAGGATTCGGTTCTTCCTTAAGATTCTCAATAGCCATCAGACCTTCTTTTCTCAATTTGATCTCCTGTTGATTGGAATTTAAACCTAATGAAGATACAATCATTCTCTGGGCTTCTGCCAGTCTTTCTTCTTCACTATCTTTAAATTCTTCCCAGAGACCATCAGCATCTATCTTGTCCTGAAAAAATTTACTTAATACCGGCCTAATTTCAGAACGAAGATCAAGCTTATCAGTATCAGCATCTACTTCAAGTTTTTCTGCCCTCTCCATAGCTATCTCATATGAACTCTTAATTCTATCTCCCATATAATCAACCTCCTAATGAAAGCATAAAGATAATTTTGTGATTCCATTATTATTTTATCAGATATCCAGGTAATAATACAAGTTTATTTCCAATTTTACTCATAACTTAATGAATCAACAGGGTCCAGCCTGGCAGCCTTAACTGCAGGATAAATCCCAAAAAAGAGACCAATTGCCAGTGAAAATCCAAAAGCCAATATAACTGCTATCGGAGATAAAACTAAAGGCCAATTGCCAATCCTGGTAACAAGATAAGTCCCTAGATATCCTAAGCCGATTCCTATGAAGCCTCCAATACTGCTTAAGGCAAGAGACTCTAATAAAAACTGACCTAATATATTTCGCTTCTTAGCCCCTAAAGCCTTTCTAATGCCGATCTCCTTAGTCCTTTCAGTAACAGATACCAGCATTATATTCATTATCCCAATTCCACCAACTAATAGAGAAATCCCTGCTATTCCACCAAGCATTAAACTTAAAGTGCCGGTGACCTGGTCAAGTACTCCTAATATCTGATCCTGGCTCATTATATTGTAGAGGTTTTCATCTCCTAAATGTTGAAAGAAAAAGTAATCAATTTGATTCCTGGCTTCTTGAGAACTGAATCCAGGAGAAAACTGGGCATAATATAAATCAACAAAGTTCTGCCTTGACAGTTTATCAGTAAAGGTTGTAACTGGAATATATACTCTCCGGTCAAGATTACCCATAATACCCTGACCTTTTGGTTCCATTACTCCAACTACAGTAAAATTAATATTTCTACCCTGATAATTCAATCTAATTCTCTGACCAATTGGATCGCCATCAGAAAATAATTCAGAAGCCACATTGCTTCCCAGGACAACTGAATTCCTTGACTGATCTAAATCATCCTGATCAATAAACCGACCTCTTTCAGGATAATAAATATTTACTGTTGTAAAATCCTGGCTGGTTCCAACAGCAGTACTATTTAAAGTATTATCGCCTCTTCTCAATTGAACAGAGCCTGAAACTTCAGGCACAACGTTGGTTACTCCTGGAGAATAATCGTCAATATACTGAATAATATTCAGAGTAAAATTCTCCCTGGGGTCAGATTCCATCCTGGTAGCTCTACCTGCTGAAAATCCTGGAGTTACCCATAATAAATCAGAGCCTAAACTGGAAATCTGGACCGTCACTTCTTCTCTGGCCGAACTTCCAATCGATACTATAGCTATAACTGCTCCAACCCCAATAATTATCCCTAACATCGATAAAAAAGTTCTTAATTTATTAGTCCTGAGACCATTAATTGCAATTCGAAAAGTTTCAAAGATCATGCTATCACCTCATCAGATGAAATCAATCCATCTCTGAGATTAATAATCCGTTTAGCCTGTTTTGCAATTGGAGGTTCATGGGTTACTATAACTATAGTATGTCCCTGGTCATTTAACTCCTGAAAAAGCCCCATTATTTCATCACCAGTTTTAGTATCCAGATTACCTGTAGGCTCATCAGCTAAAATTAAATCTGGATTATTTACTAAAGCTCTGGCAATCGCAACTCTCTGTTTCTGGCCACCTGAGATCTCATTAGGATTATGGTCCATCCTGTGTGCAAGACCTACTTGTGCAAGCATCTCTTCTGCCCTTCTCTTCCTTTCTTTCCTGGAAACACCCTTGTAAATCATTGGCACTTCAACATTTTTGCTTATTGATGTCCTGGCTAATAGGTTAAACTGCTGAAAAACAAAACCTACCTGTTCATTCCTTATTATAGCCAGTTGGTTATCATCAAGCTTACCAACATCAGTACCTGCCAGAAAATATTTACCAGAAGTTGCCTGATCCAAACAACCAAGCAAATGCATCATCGTTGACTTGCCAGATCCTGATGGCCCCATAATTGCAACAAATTCGCCATCATTTATAGTATAACTTACACCTTTTAAAGCCTCGACCTCAATCTCTCCATTCTTAAAAACCTTTCTGAGATCTTTAACTTCTATCATTTTTATCTTCCTCCAGGAGGCCCAAATTGTACACCTAAACTATCATCCCGACCGGCCCGCTGGGAATATTGATAGGAGTTGACTAAAATTCTATCATCTGCTTCTAATCCTGAGACTACTTCGATCTGGAGACCATCACTTAAACCTAATTCAACAGGAACTGGCTCAGCTCTACCCTGGTCATCAACAAGAACAGCATAAGACTGGTCTCCATCAGAAAAGATAGCTGTCACTGGTACCCTAATTGCATCTTCAACAGATTCAACAATTATTTCAACATCTACAGAATAGCCTGGCCTAAATTCTGCGCTATTGCCATCAATTCTCACTTCGGCAGGCACCACAACAACATTATTAACGACTTCTGTAACTCTCTTAACCTGGCTGACAACACCTTCATAAATCCTATCAGGTATTGCAGTAATCTCTATTTCAGCCCTCTGGTCAACAGCCACAAGTCTGCTATCGCCTTCATCTATATTTAAATCGACTAAATACCCTGTCTCATCAAGTATCCTGACAACAGTCTCTCCAGCGCTGACCTCATCTCCAACTTCTAATTCTAACTGAACAACCTCTCCTGAAATAGTAGCCTTCATAGTCCTATCTTCTAGTTCTTCCTCGGCTATCTCAAGCTGGGTTCTTCTCTCATTTATTTCAGATTCTGTACCATTTATCCTGGCCGACTGATAGGCAGTTCTTGCCTGAATTAGATTAAGCTCCTGCTGGCTGGATTTTAATTTTACCAGACTATCACCTGCAGAAACCCTGTCACCAACTTCAACAAAGACCTCTTCAACTGTCCCTCCCAGATTAAATGACTGGCTTCTATCTCTAACAGGGGTCAGTCTCCCGCTGGCTGTTATAGTCCGATTAATATCTCCTCTACTAACCTGCATAGTCTCTGCCTCAACATGGTTTATTCCTTCCATTCTGCCTGCAAGTCTATTTCTAAAAACAAAAAAGCCTCCAGTAAATATTATTATAATCAAGAATATTATTCCGACTTTCTTTTTACTCATTTAAACTCTCCTCCATGCTCCAGTAACCAGGCCTCTGCTCAAACTTAAGCAAATCTATAGCAAGTTCAAGCCTGGCTTCATCATAATCAATTATTGCAGCTTCGTAATCCAGCTCTGCTTCCAGAAGCTCTAATTCATCAATTGCACCAATTTCTCTGGCCTCTTCTTCCTGTAAAAATGATAAGCGGCTCATCTCTTTCTCGATTTCCTTATCCTCTAATTCATCCAGCTTAATTATTAATCCATCAAGCTCAGCCTCAAGCCCCTGCTCAAGGTTAAAGATAAACTCTTCTAAATTTAGATTAACTATCTCAATTTCTGCAACTAACTCTTCCCGTTCATAGCCTTTAAACCCTCCATCATAGAGAGGATAACTAATATTAAAGCCAGCCTGCCAGCTACCTGAATTTACTTCAGTAGTTGCAGATAAATTAAGCGCAAAACTATCTTCATTATCATGCCATTCGAGTTCCTGTTCTGCCTCAGATAAGGACTGGATCAACCTGCTATACTCCAGAGAATTAACCTGACTATCTCTAATAACTTCAGAAAAATTAGCCAGATAATTTTCAATTCTATTATCAATAGAATCTTTACCTTCTATCAGTAATTCTTCAGCTTGATCAATCAAACCATAGTCAATCTCAACATTTATAGCAACCTTCTTCTCAAAATCAGTCTTTAATCTACCAAGATTTCTTTCAGTAGACTGATAAGCCCTATCAACCTGCCTTAAAGCAAGCCTGGCCTCAGCTAATTCTAACTCACCAGCTTCACTAATCTCTTTTCTCTGTTCAATCCTTGCCAGTCTTCTTTCAGCAATTTCTAAATTCTCCAGATTATTTTCCTGCCTCTTTTCCAAAAAGATTATCTCTATATAATCTCCAGCCAGTTCAAGGAAAAACTCTCCTTCAGCCTCTTCCAGCTCCAGCCTGGCAAGAGCAAGATTATTTTCAAGCTTATCGATATTTTTTTCGAAATCAGAAGGTGTTCTCGGCCAGAGTCTAAGATTAGCTCCAAGATCAAGCTGCCAGTCATCTCGGAGGTCATCAAAGTTTAAATCCTGTGAATCAATAACCGTTAAATCTGTTGTCAGGTTAAGCCCAAATAAAAAACTGCGGCCACCATCTATACTAATATTATACCGCTCCTGAGTTCCCAGTGATTCAACAGGCTCATCAGTTCTATCATCTGATAACTGGACCTGCTCACCTCTATTATAAGACAGCTTCAGGTCATACTGCCATCCAAGATTAGCTTTAAACTTAGCAATTTCTCTTTCAAGGCTGATAACAGCTCTCCTCTCATCTGCAAGTTCATTTGACTCCTCAACTGCTCCAAGGAGAACCTGCTCAAGATTCATATCATCATTGGCCCTAACAGCAACCTGGTTAGCACCTAATAAAGCAAAAATCATAATTAACATTATAATATAAGACTTAAACCTCAAAGGTTTATTAGTCTGAGATAACTGCAACAATTCCATCTAACAGCACCTCCAGCTCTACACCGATCATATTCTGGAGATCAAAATAATTTATAAGATAAGCAAACCTGGACAGATCCAGATTCAATTCTGCCTGAAGGTGTTCTAATTCAGCTTCTTCCAGTGCGCTTGCAGATACCAGGCCAGCCTCTCTCTGTTCTCTTGTAATCCGGCGATGTTCTGAGGCCTGCTCAAGATTATCTACAGCAAGCTCGATCTGACGATAAGACTGTTCAACCTGATGATACTGCTCCAGGGCATCCTCTTCAACGCTTTCCTCAACCTGAATGATTTCTAAATCAGCCAATTCTCTTTGATTCTTATGCTCCTGCAATTCTAATTCAGGTGTCTGAACAGCTTCTGCCCTCCTTAAATCTATCTCAGATAATTCACGATTAATTCTAGCCGCTTCTAACTGAAAACTTTCATCTAAAGTTTTAGCAACAATTTCCTCTCTTGCTCCTAAGTCCAGACTTCCTACTGGCTGTATTCTAGAAGTTAATTCAGGCAAATAATCTAAATCCAGACGTGATTTAAATTGCCTTTCAGCCTGTTCTAAATCTGCTTCCAGACTAATAAGATCAAACTCTGTATTGTTATAAGCAATCTGCTGCTGCAGTAAATTTATCCTGGAACTTAAACCCTGCTCAACCTCTAATTCTTTATCTTCCAACCTCTTTCTAGCCAGGTCTCTTTCTTTAACTGCAATCTCCAGTTCCTGATTTATTTCAACTATATTATGATAATCTCTAATCAGACCAATATATATGCCAGTTCTAGTCTGGCGATTCTCTTCCTGAGCCTGATTATAAGCCAATTCAGCAGAAAGTTCCTGATAACGAGATTCTGTCCGTAAATTCTGAGCTCTACTCATCTCATAATTTAATCTGGCATTATCTAATTCCAATACAGAAATTTTCAAATCCACATCATTTTCATCTGCAAGCTCTATTACTTCACCTAAAGATAAACCGCTCTCGGCATATGAATTAACAGTCATCATCAAAAACAAAATTAATATCAGTATAAGTCCAGAAAATTTATTAAAACTAATTGTTTTGTTCATCAATTATTCATCTCCTTTAATAAACAAAAATATTTATAATCACACAACAATTATATAACTACATTTAAATCTTGTCAAATAATTTGCTATGATTAAGATAGTGTTATATAATGTTTTTATAAGATACTACTTAATGGGGTGAAGGTTTTGGAAAATAGAGATTTAAACATGGTAGTAAGAAATCTTCTAGAAATATTTCCACCACTGATGAAACGAATCAAAAGGGTGGACTATATGAAAGAATCAAATATTACACCTAATTCATTTAGAATTCTCCATCTACTTTATTATCATGATAACCTGACTCTTTCAGATATAAGTCAGTTAAATACTATGTCAAGTTCAAACTGTAGCAGGGCTGTAGATGAGCTTTCAGAGATGGGCTATACAAGTAGAAGGAGAGATAGCGAAGATCGTCGTAAAACCAGAATATCTTTAACCGATTCTGGAATAAGCTATGTGGAAGATGTCAAGGAAAGAATTGAAGAAAAACTTGCTGAACATTTTTCAGTATTAAGCAATGATGACCTTGCCATACTTCAGAAATCTTCAAAAAATATTTATGATGTTCTCTCTAAATTAAATTGTTTGGAAGAAAAATCTTCCAACTGCTAAGTATTAAAAGACCCCTGCAGAAGCAGGGGTTAATTTTATATATGAATATTATAAATCAAGACTTACTGCAGCCTGAATACTACTCCTATCTCCTCCAGGGGCAAATCCAGCTCCTAAGTCAGCACTCCCCCCGGCAAAATTCAAGCCAAAACCAGCTGTTAATATCCTTTCTCCATCTGATTCTCTGTAAGTCCCGCCTCTTATTGTAACAAGTCGTAATAACATATCATTTTCAAAACCTAAATAAAGAACTGGGTCACCTGCTTTATCTTCAGTTAGAATTGGAAAATTATCGATATCTGCAGCAAGTGTGGTACCTATCACCGGCACTCTAGCAGAAATGCCAATCCTGCTGCTCCTGGCAGGGCTATACTCTTCCTGACGAGCAATCTCGTCATCTAATTCCCAGTCACCATTATAATTGTAATATCTCTCATTTGCTATTAAATCAAGGTCAGCAGCCCATAAATTTTCAATCATCACACCTAATTTAACCACCGGTGTCATCTGTAACATCATGCCTCCATCAACTGCAAAACCTGAATCAGTCGCCTGCCACTCTCTCTGAAAAGAGCCTTCATCATTAATCTCTAATTCATATTCACCTCTGGTTAAGCGCTGATAGCGAATATTTAAACCATAAGAGGCTATACCAACTTCTGCAGGTATTGTAAATATATCTCCTGAAAGCCCTAAACGGCCATCCTGATGGAGTTGATAATCATAATGAGCCCCAGAATCATCTTTATCCCCTTTAATCCTGACCTGAAAATTTCCTCCGGCTCCAGCAGAACCAATTTTAAAGCCTAAAAACCCCTGCCCGGTTAAATTTACTTCTTCAGGTAAGCTTTGTAGAAATACAATCGGATTCTCAGCATCTTCAGAAAAATCATCTATACTATCAGCTAACTCTCCATATTGAGAAACATCATCTGCAACCATTCCGCCACTGGCTAAAAAGCCAATGCGACCAGACTGGTACAATCCAGCTGGATTAAATATTAGAGCAGAAGCATCATCACTAACTGCTGTAAATGCTCCTCCCATACCATATGGCCTCGCAAGAGCCTCTGTAGACATTAAAGGGTCAAGACTATTATTTCCAGCTTCAACCTCAATTGAAATAAATAATAAAATTACTATAAATATCAGAAGGCCAAGCTTTTTTATCACAAAATTCAGCTCCTTCCTAAAACTCTAGTCCACTTAAATAATTTCTAAATTCTTTACCTATATCTTCTCTTCTTAAGGCAAATTCCACTGAAGCCTTCAAAAAGCCTAATTTATTCCCAACATCATAGCGTTCACCTTCAAAGTCATAAGCCTCCAGCCTTCTTTTCTCAGCAAGAGTTTTTAATGCATCTGTCAACTGAATTTCTCCACCCTTGCCTGGCTCTGTTTCAGCTAAAATAGGAAATATATCAGGTGTTAAAACATACCTTCCTAAAACAGCTAAATTTGAAGGTGCTTCTTCAGGCTCAGGCTTCTCAACCATATTACTCACTCTTGCTCTTCTTCCTGAACGTTCACTACATTCTACTGATCCATAAAGACAGATATCTTTCTTTGGAACTTCCTGACAGCCAATAACTGGTGATTCCGTCTCTTCAGCATGTTCAATTAACTGTCTGGTTACAGGCTTATCATTAACAATAATATCATCTCCAAGAAGAACTGCAAAAGGTTCATCTCCTACAAAGGCTTCAGCACAGGCGACAGCATGGCCAAGCCCTAACTGCTCCTTCTGCCTGACTGTATGTATTGTGATTAAATCAGATATTTTTTCAATCCTTTCAAGCAAGTCATACTTCTCTTTTTCTTCAAGGACTAATTCAAGTTCAAGGTCATGATCGAAATGATTCTCAATACTTTCTTTACCTTTACTTGTAATTAATAGTATCTCTTCGATGCCTGATTCTACAGCCTCTTCAACAACATACTGAATTGTTGGTTTATCAACAATTGGCAGCATCTCTTTGGGAATAGCTTTAGAAGCTGGCAATAACCTGGTCCCATAACCTGCTGCCGGGATCACCGCTTTTTTAACTCTCATAAATATCTGCCCCCTTAATTTTTTAAAGTAAAAACCGACCGGCAACTTTCTACCGGCCGGAATTATCTCCAACTAAAACTACTTTTATGTTTTGTCAATCATCTCCAGGAACTCTTCTTTTAAAATTCCCAAACTGGAAGCTGCCTTTTCTTCTGAATTAGATCTAACTGCAAAATAAAACTTCAACTTAGGCTCTGTTCCAGAAGGACGAATTGTGATTTTACTTTCGTCAGCCAGAATAAACTGAAGAACATTAGACTCTGGGAGATTAATCTCTTTTTCTTCTCCAGTACTAAAATCCTTTGCAACTTTATTTAAATAATCTTTAAAGACAACTACTTTTTCTCCTGCAATTTCAGCAGGGCAGTCCTCTCTTAATGAAGCAATTATTCTCTCAATCTCTTCCTGGCCTTCTTTGCCTTCTAAACGCATTGATTCAAGATCTTCTAGGAAAAAACCATGTTCTTCTCTAAGTTCAGAAAGCCTTTGAAGTAAATTAATTTCTCTTTCTTCTTTATAATAAAGAACCATCATCGCAAGCAATGCAGCAGCATTAACAGCATCTTTATCTCTAACATAAGTTCCAGTCAAAAAACCAAAGCTCTCTTCAAAGCCCAGGATGAACTCTTCATCAGTTGCCTCCATCTTATTAATTTCATCACCGATATATTTAAAACCAGTTAAGACATCTTTAACTTTAGCTCCATATTTATCAGCTATAGGCTTAATCATCTCTGTAGAAACGATCGTTTTAATTATTACAGGAAATTCAGGCAATAAATTCTCTTCTTGCTTCCTGCCTAAAAGATAATCTGCCATCAAAACTCCAATCTCATTGCCATTAAGAGAAGTATAACTATCTCCATCTTTTATTAAAGCTCCGAGCCTATCTGCATCAGGATCTGTAGCCATAATTAAATCTGGATTATAACTTTCAGCCAATTCTAAAGCTAATGTATATGCTTCCCTCTCTTCTGGATTAGGACTTGAAACAGTGGAAAATTCTGGATCTGGCTCAGCCTGCCTCTGTACAACCATCATCTCTTTAAAACCAAGATCACTTAAAATATTCCGTACCGGTTTATTGCCAGTACCATGAAGTGGAGAATAAATAATCTTTATATTATTACCTGCTTTATTTGCAAGCTCAACATCTGGTAAGACCTCAATTATTGCCTCTTTATATTTTTCATCCATATCTGAACCTAATAATTCAAAGAGACCTTCCTCTTCAGCTTCTGATTTTTCTATCCTTTTAATTAAAGAAAAATCATCAAGTTCATTTATTTCGGCAATAACCTTCCTGGCTTTATCAGGAACTAACTGGCAGCCATCGCTCCCATAAACTTTATAACCATTATACTCAGGTGGATTATGGCTTGCCGTTATAACTACACCTGCTTCTGCATCTAATTCCCTAACAGCAAAGGATAATTCTGGGGTAGGTCTTAATTCATTAAAAAGATAAGCTTTAATTCCATTACCGGCAAGCACAAGAGCAGCTTCTTCTGCAAATTCTCGAGATTTATGTCTGGAATCATAGGCAATTACGACACCACTATCTTTTCCTTTTTCACTATAATTAATAACATAATTAGCAAGCCCCTGGGTAGCTTTTCTTACTATATATTTATTCATCCTATTTGTTCCAGCACCCATCTTGCCTCGCATGCCCCCGGTTCCAAATTCTAAATTCTTATAAAATCTATCTTCTATCTCCTGCTCATTATCTTTAATTGATTCTAATTCTTCTTTTATCTCTTCATCAAAATAATCATTTAATAACCAATCACGGTATTTCGACTTATAACTCAAGGTTAATCCCCCTTTATCAAACTTATCGAGCTATCTCAATAAATAAAACATATCTATCCTTAATTATAAAATAGTATATCACAATTTACAATTAATTTCACTTTACAGGTTTAAATGAACGAATAACTTTTATAATCTCATTAATGTTCTCATCACTTAGTGCAGGATGAACCGGTATAGAAATAACCTGCTTGGATGCTTTTTCAGCTTCAGGACAATTAAAACTCCCATACCCCATTTTTTTATAAATTGGTTGCTGATAGGCAAGTCTAGGATAATGAATTCCATAACCAATTCCATTTTCTTTAAGATGCTCAGCCAGAGCATCTCTATGCCCATTAATTACCCTAATAGTATACTGATGGAAGACATGTGACCGCTTTTCAGCTACTTTTGGAGTAACTAGCCAATTTAAATCAGATATTCCTTCAGTTAATTTCATAGCATTTTCTCTCCGGGATTTATTAAAATCATTTAATTTTTTCAGCTGTTCAAGACCAATAGCAGCGGCAATATCTGTCATCCTATAGTTATAACCTAATTTTTCATGATAATAACGATCAGTCAAACCATGATTTATTAATAATTTAGCATTATCGGCAACCTCTTTATTCGAGGTGACAACAATCCCACCTTCACCAGTCGTCATATTTTTAGTAGGATAAAAGCTAAAAACACCTGCAGTCCCTATTCCGCCAACTGGTTCACCTGCAAATTCAGCTCCATGAGCCTGGGCAGCATCTTCTATAACAATTAGATCATATTTTTTTGCAAGCCTCATAATAGTATCCATATCTGCAGGTTGACCAAATAAATGAACTGGCATAATGCCTTTGATATCAGGATCTTCCTCCAATTTTTTTAATACTTTATAAGAATCAATATTATATGTTATAGGATCAATATCAACAAATACTGGCTCAATCCCACTATAGAGCAATGAATTGCAACTTGCAATAAATGTAAAGGGAGTCGTTATAACCTTATCTCCCTCCTTTAGGCCAGTTGCTTTAACAGCAACATCTAATGCAGTGGTGCCACTGGTAGTAGCAATGCCATAATCTGCGCCGACATATTCAGCAAATTCATTATTAAATTTTTCCACCTTTGGTCCAGAAGCAAGCATTCCGCTATCAAGGACCTGCATAACATTATTTTTTTCTAAATCTGTAATTTCTGGATTTGCAATTGGAATCATTATATTAAAACCCTTTCTACTGTGTTCTTGCAATATCTATTTGTTTAGCCTGATTATAAACTTGATGTTGAATTACCTTGGTAAGTTTCAGTGCTTCTAAACCATCTGAACCGTTAATTAAAGGCCTTGTTCCATTATTTATGCAATTAATAAAATGTGCTAGCTGTGATTTTAAAGGCTCTTCATCATTGCTATAAGTCTCTTCATGTTCATTTGTTCTCTTATATTCAGAGCTATCAGCCATCATCTTTTTACGCCCAGTTATAACTATTTTGCGATGTAAATAATCAAGTTCAATATAAGAATTAGTTGTGGTTATTGATAAAGCCCTAACTTTTTTCCTGGTCACTCTACTGGCTGTTAGCGTTGCGATAGCTCCATTGGCAAGTTGAAAGTTAGCAACAGCATAATCCATATGCTTTTCTGATTCAACCCTTCTTGCAGTAGCAGATACATTTGTTATATCTCCTGAAACCAGAGAACTAACTACATCTATATCATGGATCATTAAATCTTGAATCACATCAGTATCATCAATTCTAGGATCATAAGGACCCATCCTCTCAACATGTAAAGCAACTATCTCTTCATCTTTTAAAATCTCTGGTAATGCTTGAATTGCTGGATTAAATCTTTCTATATGTCCAACCTGTACAATGAGATCCTTCTTTTTGGCAGCATTCAAAATAGCCTGGGCTTCCTCGACTGAATTTGTAATAGGTTTCTCAATTAAAATATGTAATCCCTTATCAATAGCTTTCATTGCAAGTTCAAAATGAGTGGTTGTAGGTGTAGCAATATTTACTGCATCAACTTCTTCCATTAAATCTTCGGCTGAATTATATGCTTTAACACCATAACTTTCAGCAATCTCAATATTTCTTTCTCTATCAAGGTCAAATACACCTTTTAAATCACAAAGATGTTTTAAAGCTGCATATGACCTAACATGATTTCTTCCCATACTCCCAACACCGATTACACCAATCTTAACTTTACTCATAATTTATTCATTTCCTCCTAATTTTAGCGACAGATTCCCCGTGAACTACTCTCAATAAATGCAGTTAACTCAGTAATCTCCACTGCCTCAAACTCATTTTTAATTTTCTCAACAGACTGACTAATATTTAAACCTGAATAACAGATATACTCATAAGCTTTTGCCATAATTAATTTGAGCTCTTCTCTTGGACATTTTCCCAATCCTGACAATTTAGCCGGATGTCCTTCCGCCTTAAAAAATGGAGGTAAATCTTTAATAACCTTTGAAGAACTACTTAAAATAGAAGCTCTGCCTATTCTAACAAATTGATGAATCCCTACCTGATTGCCAATTTCAGCTTCTGAGCCTATCTCAACATGGCCTGCAACCTGTGTATTATTACCAATACTTATCCCATCACCTAATTGACAGTCATGGGCAACATGTACAAATGCAGATAAATAATTACCTGAGCCAATTCTTGTCTCCCCAGTATCTTTAGTCCCTCTATGAACTGTCACCCCTGGGCCAAAATAATTATCTCGTCCAATTACCAACTGAGTTGATTCATTCTGATATCCAGTATGTTGAGGAGGGTAACCAAGCAAAACTCCACGACCAATATGATTCCTATCGCCAATAAAGGTCTTACCTATAATTTCTACATCTGCCTCTATTACAGTATTTTCACCAATAACTACATTTGGCCCAATCATTACACGAGGACCTATCTTTATACCAGAACCTAAACTTGCCTCAGAAGATATTCTGGCAGATTCAGCTACATCTAAATCTAACTCCTGCTTGCCTGTCATAATTAATTTCATCTCCACAATATAAATATTAATTATCTGTCATGTTAACGAACGATTATTCTAGCTTTAAATATACGAGATAATTATATCATAATTTAAAGGTCAAGGTCAAAACTAAAGGAAATCGCTGGTCTATCATTAGATAGTTCAGCTTCTATTCCATAGCTGTAGCAATCCAATCTTCTTGTTAAACCTATATTAATTCTATCCCATTCAGACTTGTCTCGCTCATATTTACCAGAAAACTCAATGCTAACACTGGATTTAGGAGACTCTGTAGGTATCCTAAAATTGATTTCTGGCCAGTATGACTCCTTTTCAGCCTTATCATCTCGTTCAAGATATGGATCACCACTGGCCCAGACCCGTTCCTGGCGCAAACCTCCAGAAACTGAATAACCAGATTCTGTCTCCTGCTCAAATCTTAGACCAATTCCTGTAATCATATTTGCATAGGAGCGTTGTTCAGGCCTATTTAAATAATAATACCAGTTATAATCACCTCTAGCTTCTACAGTCCAGCCATCAGTTATTTCCACAGAACCAGCCCAGCCAGGTTTAATCTCTATATGGCCTGTCTCCCTGCCTTTTTCATTTAATCTCCCCATACCTGCAGCCAGATTAAACCCATGGGGAAGAGATTTTGATATATCCAGATAGGGTAAATATTCCAGACTATAGCCTGAGCGATATCTCATTCTCCAATCTAAATAATTACTTCCAGCAAGTTGATAACTCTGTCTATCCAATTCACCATTTCTATAATCCTGATAAAAACTAATATCAATTCCATCAAGCCTATTCCTTAATAAATATTGCTGGCGATATTCATCAGACATAAAATCAAAGGTATAATCATATTTAAACCTGAATGGTGAAGGATTATAATCAAAAGTTAATTCTAAAGGTTTTGCTATACCTGCCTCATCCCTTCCATCTTTTATATACTCAAGTTCTCTGCTCTGTTTACCACTAATAATAAAATCCTCTGTCAACTGATGATTCCAGCCTGCAAAATAACGTTCAGAAATTTCTTCTTCCTCATTATGATATAAAAAGCCTGTTTTAATCTCAAAATAATCAACAGGTTTATAGGTTAATATCGACTCAAAAATCTCTTCATACTCCAACTCGTTATTATCAGGCTCATCAATCTCTTCCCTGGAATAACTTGTGTTAAGCTCTAAATTTTCTGCTAGACTAAAGTAATTAGTAGTACTGAAAAGCTGCCGACCTCTCTGAGTATTAGTGAAATAAAAGCCACCTGAAGTTCTATCGAATAACTCATAATTGTATTCCAATTCAAGATATAACCCCTCAACAGTATCATATCCTATTTGATATGTCGGAACCGGTCTGGATAATCTCTCCTCGCCAGTCTCTTCATCTTTTTCATAATGTAATACATAACTGCCTAGAGTAAATATCCTGTTATTCCCCCAGTAAAAAGAAACATCTTCAGCTACAGCTCTATCTCCTGGGTATATTTTAATTGTGTCTGCCTCTAATCTATAATGAGGATCAGGCTGAATACATGGTGTTAGAACAGCTTCCTCAACTTCAATGGCGTGATCCATTTCACTAACAATAGCTATCCTGCCCCCAGTAAAATTAAGACTATCAATCTCACTTTCTGCTGCTAGAATCTGGCCTTCGCCGATATTATAATTAAAAAATAATTCTTCACCTTTAATACTCTCTTCTTCAGTCCTCAGTTTAACATCCCCGGTAGCCCTGATTTCATTGTTAACTATATAAACAATAATATCATCAGCTTCAACCTCTAAACCAGAAATCCGAAAAAAGACATTTCCACTGGCTGTTAACTCCTGCAGATCATAATCATATGTAATAGTATCTGCATCAATAATATATGGTTGATCTTCAGCGACCACTATAGGTGAAAACAAAATCACAAACAAAAAGAGCATTAATACAGATCTACTCAGCCTACTCATCATTATACCACCTTTCAAACAACTTTCAAAAAAAAGACCGGACGGGTTATCGTTACCGACCGGTCAAAAATTTTATATAGCTAAAATATATCAAAATTGTTAAAAACGAATTTCAAAACTTGCCTGAACATTAGATTCAACCTGATCAAAATCTGGTATTTCTCCTGCTGTATTTAAACTATCTAACATCTGATAACCAAAAGATAATCTACTGCTATCAGTAACATTTAAATCCAATCCAATATCAAGTTCCCAGCCACCCTGGCTCTCTAATGTGTCCTGAAGGCTATTAATATCAAACAATTTATAAGACGTACTTAAAGTGGCTAAATCAAGTAGATCAAGTTCTAGACCTGTGATTGTCTGCCGCATTTCTTCATAATTATCTATCTGGTAACTGGCCCTGATATTACCTAAATTATCCTGATATTCAAGGCCGAAAACAGTAGAACTTCCTCCAGACGGATTAAATATATTGTCTGATATATAGTCAGCAGAAACAAAAACATTACTTACAGGCTGATAGGATATACCAAGTTGAGCCATTTCACTTAACTGTTCTACAAATTGTGTCTGGATTTCCTCTGCTGCTCTAGCCGCCTCAACATCAGTCTCCTGATTTTGCCTGTCATTAAAATTATCAAGATTTGCTGCTGAAACAGTATTTGAATCTTCATTAATATCATCTATCAAGTCATCTTCATCAATTTCAAGATTATTATCATTTTCTTCCCAGGAAGAACTTGACCTCTGACCGATTCCAGCTCTAATTGTCATACTAGGATTCATATCATATGAAAGATTAAAACTTGTTAAACTCTCCTGACCTCTTTCAGTTTCCCCTGATCTCTGATCAGCTGAAATATAAGCCTCCCTGCCAAAAGGAAGATCGAGCCTGTTGTCATTAGAACTATTTAATTGGAGTACCTCTCGCAAATCTCTAATCCCCTCGGATTCTTGAACCATTGAGAATAATTCATCTTCTTCATATTGTTCCTCGCCAAACTGAGAAGCTAATTTAAATAATTTTTCCTGACCCTCATCAGAAAACTGCCTGAATTCATCATCAGGAAGTTCAAGACCTGTACTGTCAAGAGCAAAGACCTGCCTGACATCATTACCGTTAAAACTCTGCAACCAGGTATCTGAATTGCTCAAGTTATCTGCCTCTACTACTCCAGGCATAAATATATTTATTATTATAAATGCGAATATTATAGCTAAAATCAACCTGGTTTGACGCATGGTCTCCACCCCCTTTGTACTTATACATAGTTATTAATTAAATTATAACAAATAAAACACTAAAATGCCAGCTTTTTCAAAAGAAAAAAGAGAATTTTATTTAAGCAGGAATTCCTATTCTAAAATAGAATAAGTCTTATAGGGATTATTAAATTTTTCTTTAATATATCAGCCTTAAAAAGGAGGCTTTAAAACCATGAAATCACTGACTTATAAGACTAAAGTAATAATTTTTACAATGATAATAGTATCTATATTATCTTTTTTAATAATTAATAATTACTCCCAATCTTCAGCATATTATATGAAAGTCTCAGAACTTCTAGATGAACCTCCTGCCACAGATAGATATTTAAGAATTTCTGGAGTTCTTCTTCCTGATACTATTACCTGGAACTCTGAAACAGAAAACCTGGAGTTTACTATTAGAGATCCAGAAACAGAGGACCATCTTAATATAAAATTTAATGAAGAAGAACCAGATAACCTAAAAAATAATGACCTGATCCTGGTTGAAGGTTATTATGAGAATAACCATCTAAAAGCTGAACAGATACTCTATCAATGTCCTTCTCAGTATGAGGAGCAGGTAAATTGATCGCTGGAAAAAATAGAATATCAGATTATAAAATCAGTAACCTTAAATTTTCTAGAGATGGCCTAAATATAATAAATAATATTAGCATGGAATTATCACCAGGCCAGATAACAGCTCTTTTTGGCCCAAATGGGTCTGGAAAAACAACATTCCTTAAACTACTTGCCGGTATCTGGACACCTGATTCTGGAGAAATTAGCTGGTTAAATAAATCTAATCTTAAAGATTTTAATATAGGCTACATAGGCCACGAACTATTTCTCTATAAAGATTTAACTGCCAGAGAGAATCTTGAATTTTTCGGCCAATTGTATAATACTAATGACTTAAATAAAAAAATAAAAAACTTAATAAAAGAAGCCGGATTAGAGCTCTGGTTAAATGAACCTGTCAGGAAATACTCTAGAGGAATGCAGCAAAAACTGACTATCTGTCGAGTATTTTTAAATTCACCAGATTTACTTCTCCTTGATGAACCTTTTACCGGGCTTGATAGTAAATCAACCAACTTCCTAATAAAGTTAATTACTCAGAACAAAGAAATTCCTGTGCTCTTTACCAGCCATAATCTCAGACAGGGGTTTAAGCTTGCAGATAACTGGCTTATACTAAAAGCTGGAAAGATAATTGAGCACTCTCAAAAGCAAAACAATAATACTCTTGATACATTTATAAAAAACTATAATAAAATACTTGCAGGTGACCTATTAGATGAAGATGCTTAAAACTGCAGCCCTATTAATAAAAAAAGATATCCAGTTAGAAAAAAATACCGGCCAGCTTTCCGGTTCAATTTTACTCTTCGCCCTGCTTGCAGGAACAATTTTTAGTATGGCCTTCCTACCTGGCCAGGACCAGCTGAGCAACTTTTTCCCAGGCATCTACTGGTTCACCCAAATCTTTGCAGTAATGCTGGTATTAAATAGATCATTTATCCGAGATACAGAAAACTCCTGCCAGACAGCAATTCTTATGGCACCAATTACCAGAGAAATGCTTCTGCTGGCAAGAATTTTTGCAAATTATCTGCTTTTTTTATTATTAACAGCAATAATAAGTCCTGTGCTCTTTATTCTTTTTGATGCTTTCCCTGTCTCAGGACCACTCTGGTTATTACCAATCGTTTTATTGGTCAATTATGGCCTGGCAGCAACTGGTTCTTTACTGGCAGCTCTGGCAACATCTACAAGAATCAGCGATATTCTTTTACCAGTATTACTATTACCAATCCTGATACCTCTCATTCTTGCTGCTATCGAAACAACCCGGGCATTATATTTTAGCCAGTTAGATTATGACCAACTCTTCTTCTGGTTATTATTTATGCTCATCTATAATATTATCTCAACATTAATCAGCTATCTTTTAGCACCATACTTAATGACCGAATAATATATAATATAAATTGTTGGAGGCCTAAATCATGCTAGATTCATTAAAACAACTAGAAAAATATCTTTTTTATATATTAGGAATAATAATTCCTTTATCAATTCTCGCAGTCTTTCAGTATGCCCCTCAAGAAAGAGTCATGGGCGATGTCCAGCGTATATTCTATTACCATGTCGGCTCAGCCTGGGTCGGATTCTTTGCCTTTTTTATAGTATTTATTGCCAGCATTCTTTATCTCCGCAATAAAGAACCTGGCTGCCATAGAATTTCCCTGGCTTCAGCAGAAATAGGGGTTCTCTTTACAACTATAGTTCTAGGATCAGGCATGCTCTGGGGCCGTTCCGCCTGGAATACCTGGTGGACCTGGGACCCAAGATTAACAACCTCTCTAATACTATGGTTAATGTATCTTGGCTATCTATTTCTCCGGCTGGCACTCCAGGGCGAAGAAAATGAAAAACAACAGCGACTGGCCGCAGTATTTGGAATCATAGCCTTTGTTAATGTTCCCCTGGTCTTTTTCTCAATCCGCTGGTGGAGAACAATCCACCCAGTTGTAATAGAGATTGGCGGAACCGGCTTAAGCCCTAGAATGATACAGGTTCTAATCTTTTCTGTTCTGGCTATCTCAATGCTATACCTACAACTGGTTTCTCTAAGAATTAAACAACTTAAAAATAAAGACCGACTTGAAAAAATACAGAATATCTTAAGAAGAAAGGAGGGTATGGCTCCTTAAAGCCATTAATATGAACTATCTATCTGCAGCATATATAATTTTCTGGGTTCTAATCTTCTTTTATATCTATAAAGTCCGTAAAACCAACCATGAGTTAACTGAAAAAATAGAAAAACTGGAAGAAAAAATAGAAAAAATGGAACAGAATAATTAATTCTCGCTTTTATGCCGTTCATTTATCATAACCCTGGCTTCATCAGCCCAGTCACCAGAAAGATATCTTCTGGCGACCCAGCCGGCCCTGGCTATAAAGTCAAGGACCATGCCTATAAAGATACCTGGCAGTCCAAATCCGGCTGGAACTGCCAGCAAATAGCTTAAACCAAGCTTAAAAATAGTCTGGCTAATTACCAGCCCGTAAAATGGAGTTCTTGTATCACCGGCAGATGATAATAGACCAGAAAGCACTCCATAAAGAGTTAAGATCGGCGCCCCAATACCGAGAGCCCTCAAAAAATTAATGCTATGATTTAATGTTGTAGGATCATCGGTAAAAAAACCAGTTAATACCGGTGCTCCTATAATTAAAACCACCCCTCCAGCAGTTATTGTTAAAGCAGTAAGCCATAACATAGCATCAGTTATCTTCTTGCTCTCAAATGGCTTATCCATCCCTAAAGCTTTTCCTGTCATAATTGTCGTTACAGTACCATAGGCTCTATGGAGAGGAGCAACTAATTGCTGATGAACTCTTCTGGCTATATGATAGGCCGCAGCCGCCTCAGTTCCAAAAAGAAGAACCAGGGCATTAAAGGGAAAAGTAATTAAACTCTGATAGCCGCCCTGAAGAATTCTCGGCAGACTAACCTTAAATAACTGTTTAACAATTACTAAATCCCAGCCATCTTCAGGTAGGCCCAGACTTAAATGACTAAAAGAAAAGGTAAATATACCAAGATACATAATCGCAGCCACCAGTTTGGCAACAAAGGTTCCCCAGCCAACACCAACCACTCCAATTTCAGGAAATGGCCCAACTCCTAATGCCAGCCCAACTGAAAGAACAATATTTACAACATTACTTATCACATTAACAACCATCGGTGTTCTAGTATCTCCAGTACCCTGCAAAGATCTATCTGAAATAAGAGTTATCAACCTAAAAGGAGCAGCAGCCAGAATAATCATTAAATATTCAGCACCAAGTTGAATAACCTCTGGAGCAGCACCTAAAACCGCAATTAAGAAATCTGAAAAAAGCAATCCTATCACTAAAAATGGCAGGCTAATTACAACACCAGTTAATAATACCTGGGTCAAAACTTCATCAGAACTTCCTGCTCCACTTCTTACCTCTTCAACACCTGTTTCCTGGGAGATAAGAGCTATACTCCCTGTTCCTAAGCCCAGACCAACTCGCAAAACAAGCCGTTCCCAGACATCTCCTAAGCCAACAGCTGTAACAGCTGCCGGGCCAAAGATTCCCATCAACAGCATATCTGTTGTTCGCATAGCTGTCGTAAATATATGATTAAGAACTACCGGCCAGGCAAGAACCATCGCCTCTCGCCAGATACTATAATACTGTCCCAGGTTAACCATAAAACCATCCCTTTTGAATACTAAATTATCTCTAAATTATCTCCAAATTATTCAATTCGGCTTATTGCTGCCTTTGCAGAATCTAAAAACTTATTCAGTTCAGCTTTTTCATGGGCCATTGACAAAAATATTGCTTCATATTGGGAAGGCGCCAGGTATATTCCATCTTTAAGCATCTCCTGAAAATACTCAGCATATAAATCAGTATCTGAAGTCGATGCTGTCTCATAATCTATTACTTCTTCGTCAGTAAAATAAAGACTAACTAATGTCCCTGCCTGGTTCACAGAAAGCTTAAGGCTTGACTCCTCTGCAATTTCTCTGAGTCCAGCAGCTAAATAATCAGCTTTCTCTTTAAGTTCTTCATACACACCTGGCTGCTGAATCAATTTCATCATCTCCAGCCCTGCCGCCATTGCAAGCGGGTTACCTGATAAAGTACCTGCCTGATATACCGGCCCTGACGGAGCCACCTCATCCATAATTTCTTTTTTGCCACCATAAGCACCAACAGGCAGTCCTCCCCCGATTATTTTACCAAGGCAGGTCAAATCAGCTTCAACACCATAATATTCCTGGGCGCCACCTGGAGCCATTCTAAAGCCAGTAATAACCTCATCAAAGATCAGTAAACTGCCATATTCTTCAGTTATCTCTCTCAAAAATTCAAGATAACCTTCACCTGGAGGAACAACCCCCATATTGGCAGCAACAGGCTCAAGAATAACAGCCGCTATCTCATCGCCTTCTTCAGCAAAAACCTCTTTAATAGCCTCTTTATCATTATAGGGCAGGCTAATAGTCAAACGGGCAAGATCAGCAGGAACACCTGGGCTATCTGGCAGACCTAAAGTAGCCTGGCCTGAACCAGCCTTTATCAAGAAACTATCGCCATGGCCGTGATAACAACCATTAAACTTTATAATCTTATCCCGGCCAGTATATCCTCTGGCCAGCCTAATTGCACTCATAGTCGCCTCAGTACCTGAATTAACCATTCTTACCCGGTCAACAGATGGAATCAACTTAACGATTTCTTCAGCCATCTCAGTCTCAACAACAGTTGGAGCACCATAGCTTGTACCCTTTTCAAGCTGACTGCTTACAGCCTCAACAATCTCCTCTTTATTATGGCCAAATAACATCGGCCCCCAGGAACCAATAAAGTCAATATATTCATTGCCATCAATATCATAAATCCTGCTACCCTTTGCCTTTTCAATAAAAACCGGGTTCTCCTTAACAGATGAAAATGCCCTGGCTGGACTATTTACACCGCCAGGCAACAGATCACAGGCTCTCTTATATTCCTCATAAGATTTCTCATACATCTTTAATCCCTCCCGTTAAAGCTATAATATTTCATGCTTGACTTCTTAAATTCCTCTAAACTATAAATAATCTGATAATTCATATTTCCAATCTCTTCAGCCATCTCCTCAACAATGGCCTCCAGTTCATTTTGCGACTTTGCATGGGTCATAGCATACAGATTATAGGGCCACTCCGGTGGATATTTCGGCCGATGATAACAGTGACTCACCTGATCAAAACCAGCCAGCCTGTAACCGGCACTATCTATCTCAACCCTATCCATATCCCAGACAGCCATCCCGTTCGCCTGATAGCCACTCCGGCGATGATATAATAAAGGAGCAATTCTCTTTAAAACTCCTGCTTCCTCCATCTTCCTTAGCCTATCAAGAATCTCATTTTCTTCACAACCACATTGAGCAGCTATCATCTTAAAAGGCCTTTTAACTAAATCCAAATCTTCCTGAAGCAGAGCAATTATGTTCTTATCCAAACGATCTGGACGGTAAATATCCTGATTAATTGAACCTTCCTCCTGAACAGAACCCTTATCTCCAAAAGTCCTCTCTGAAAACCTGTCTAAAGCCCTATCTTTAGACGTCTTATCCTGCTCATCTCGGAGCTCAAGCTTGACCCCTAATTTATATCTCTTAATCGCAGGAAGTTGCAAAATTTCAATATCCAAATCTTCTTCCAGCCTGTTAATCTTCTGATCCAGGCTATCTTCAGGGCCAACAGTCAGCGTAAACCATAAATTATAATCATGGGAACGCCTGTAATTATGAGTAACTCCAGGCA